>JAQVKR010000102.1 GCA_028694565.1 Gammaproteobacteria bacterium
CAGCGGCATCTCGCCCATCAGGTCGTCCCAGTGCTGGGCGTAGAGGTTCATGATGCCCTGGGACTCCTCGCGGGTGGCGAGCCCGAAGATGATGGCCAGCAGGTTGCCCTGGGCGAAGAAGCGGAAGTCCACCCGGCCCGGGCCCTGGTTGCCCACCAGGTAGCCGCTGCGGTCGTTCAGCCAGCCGTCCATCCACTCGGGGATGCTCTCGGGGTAGACGTTGAGGATGTTGACCGCCTCGGGGCCGGCCTCCTCGCCGCGGAAGCGGTGGATCTCGTTGAGCCGCTCGCGGTCCACCCAGTAGTGGCGGCGCACGTAGCCGCGCAGGGCGCGGATGCGCACCGTGAGTGCCGCCTCGGTGGGGGCGTTGCGGGCCTCGGGGCCGCTGTCGCGCAGCAGCTCGCGGGCGGTGAGCAGCATGCCGTAGTAGAGGGCCTGGATCTCGATGGGGTGGCCGTAGACACCCATGCGCCGGTCGATCATGAACGCCCCGTCGGGCACCAGCAGGGTGGGCGTGGACTCGAAGGTCTCGCGCAGGTAGAGGTCCAGCACCTGGCGCAGGCAGCGCTGCACCTCGGCGGAGTGCACCAGGGTGCAGTCGCCGGTGGCGATGGTGTAGGCGCGCAGCAGGAACACCCACCACATGGCCGAGTCCACCGGGATGACCCGGCCGATGGCCCGCTCGCCGAAGTCGGCGATGATCTGCTCATCGCCCCCCTCCTCCACCACCCGGAAGCTGGCGGGCATGAGGCCCATGGAGCGGGGGTGGCCGGCCAGCACCGGCTGCTGGCCGCGGAGCTCCATGACCGTGACCAGGAAGTTGCGCACGATGGCCGGCTCGCCCCGGAGCAGGTAGTAGAGGGCCGAGGGCACGAAGTCGCGCACGAAGCACTCGTGGTAGTTGGCCGCCTCGGGGTTGGCGTCGCAGGCCGCGGCGGTGCCCACCGGCTCGCCCCGGTAGCGGAGGACGGAGTGGTCGAGCATCGCCTCGGCGCCGTTGATGAGGGCGTTCTGGTCCATGGGCTCAGCGCGGGCTCGGGTTGAGGGTGCGCGGCCCGTCGGCGGCGGGCTCCCGCCGCAGGATGGCGCCCGGCTTGTACTCGGGCTCCAGCGGCTGGCCGGCGGCCCGCTTGGCCGCGATCTCCTCCAGGGTCTTTTCGATGGCGAGGAACCGCTCGGGGCTGGCGGGGTGGCTGGCCATGAGGCCGCCGCGGATGCCGGAGGGGTGCTCGGCGGCCATGCGGCGCCAGAAGTTGGCGGCGTTGTCGGCCGGCACCCCGGCGCGGGCCATGATGTAGAGGGCGATGTAGTCGGCCTCGGCCTCGAACTCCTTGGAGTAGGTCTGGGCGGCGAGGTTGCCGAACAGCCCCGAGGTGTTGACGCCGTAGACCGCCGCCAGGATGTCGAAGATGGAGCCGAACATGTCGTTGCGCCGCTGGGACTCCACGTGCAGCATGGCGTTGTGGGCGATCTCGTGGGCGACGACCAGCGCCAGCTCCCGGTCGCTGTCCACGAAGCGCAGCATGCCGCGGGTGACGTAGACGTTCTCGCCGTCGGCGTAGGCGTTCACCGCGTCGCCCCCCACCAGCGCCACGGGGCTGTCGCAGCCGGCGTCCGCGGTCACGTTGAGGAGCCGCTCGGCGCCGTCGCGGCGGACCTTGAACACCGCCGGGACACCCGGCTCCAGCGCCTCGTCCAGCAGCTTGCGCAGCGCCTTGGCGGCCCCCTCGCCGGTGGGCGCCTCGCGCCCTGCCACCTGCAGCAGCACGTCGCCCTCCGCCATGCCCGCCCGCGCGGCGGGCCCCTCCGGCACCAGGAAGATGGCCCGGGGGGCCTCCCCCACGCCGAGCAGCTTCACGCCGGCGTCGCGGAACTCCTTGGTGAAGGAGTCGCGGTTGATGAAGGAAACGCCCAGCGTGGCGGTGGTCTTGTCGCCGCAGAAGGGGACGGCGGCGGTGATGAGGGGGTAGGCCACCCGGGACAGGCGGCCCTGGGCCTCCACCTGGCTGGACAGGGCGATCTCCCGCTGCCGGGCGGCCTCCTCCCGCACCAGGGCGTCGTCGAGATCGGCGCGCCGGGTGGTCGGCGCGGCGCAGCCGGCCAGCAGCAGCGCCAGGGCGAGCAGTGCGCAGAGACGCCGTGCCATGGGCTCAGGCCTCCCCGCCGGTGTCGGAACCGGCCTCGAGGGCCGCCGGGTCGCGCACGGCGTGGCCCAGCTCCAGCTCCCGGGCGGTGGCGTCGCGGATGTCCAGCACCTCCAGGTGGAAGCGCAGCCGCAGCCCGGCATAGGGGTGGTTGCCGTCGAGGGTGAGGGTCTCCCCGTCCACCCCGGTGACGCGGAACTTCACCACGTGGCCGTCGGGGGCCTCGCCGTCCACCTCCACCCCCACCCGCCGGCCCTCGGGCGGCAGCTCCCCGGCGGGAACGCTCAGCACCAGGTCCGGCTCCCAGGCGCCGAAGGCCTCGTCGGGGGCGAGGGTCAGCTCCGCCTTCATGCCCACCTCCAGCCCCTCCAGCGCCGCCTCCACCTTGGGGAAGGCGCCGCCGTAGCCGCCGTGGAGGTAGTAGAGGTCGTCGCGGTACTCCAGGGTGCGGTTGCTGCCATCGTCGAACAGGGCATAGCGCAGCCGCACCACCTTGTCCTTGCGCACGGCGGTGTACCTGGGCTTGCTGACGAAATGGACGGTCTCGCCTGTCATCGGGTCGGCCTCCCGCAGGGCAGTGGCTCATTCCCGAGCCATTCGGTATGTTTTGTACTAGGATCGTGCCCTGACACGCTAACCCACAACGACGGAACTGCCAATGCCGAACGCCATACGCATCCATGAACTGGGCGGCCCCGAGGTCCTGCGCTGGGAAGAGATCACGGTGGGCGAGCCCGGCCCCGGCGAGGTGCGCCTGCGCCAGACCGCCGTGGGGCTCAACTTCATCGACGTCTATTTCCGCACCGGCCTCTACAAGGCCCCCGCCCTGCCCTTCATCCCCGGGCTGGAGGGCGCCGGCGTGGTGGAGGCGGTGGGCGCGGGGGTCGACGCCCTGGCGGTGGGCGACCGCGTGGCCTACGCCACCCAGCCCCTGGGCGCCTACGCCGAGGCGCGGGTGATGGCCGCCGACCGGCTGGTGAAGGTGCCCGACAGCGTGGACGACGACACCGCCGCGGCGATGATGCTGCAGGGCATGACCGCCCAGTACCTGCTGCGCCAGACCTTCCCGGTGCAGGCCGGCCAGACGATCCTGTTCCACGCCATCGCCGGCGGCGTGGGGCTCATCGCCTGCCAGTGGGCCAAGCACCTCGGCGCCACGGTCATCGGCACGGTGGGCAGCGAGGCCAAGGCGGAACTCGCCCGCGCCCACGGCTGCGACCACACCATCAACTACAAGAGCGAGGACTTCGTCGCCCGGGTGCGGGAGATCACCGAGGGCCGCGGCGTGCCGGTGGTCTACGACTCGGTGGGCAGGGACACCTTCATGAAGTCGCTGGAGTGCCTCTCGCCGCGCGGCATGCTGGTGAGCTTCGGCCAGTCCTCCGGCGCGGTGGCCCCGCTCGACCCCGGCATCCTCAGCGCCCGCGGCTCCCTCTACCTCACCCGCCCGACGCTGTTCACCTACACGGCGAAGCCGGAGGACCTGCAGGCCACCGCCCGGGAGCTGTTCGAGGTGGTGGGCGCGGGGCACGTGAAGATCGAGGTGAACCAGCGCTTCCCGCTGCGGGACGCCGCCGAGGCCCACCGCGCGCTGGAGGCGCGGCGCACCACCGGCTCCTCGGTGCTGACCGTCTGACGGCCCGGCGCAGGTTCGGCCAGGGGCTGGCCTCCTACACCCGGCCCAGGCTCCCGTAGGAGGCGAGCCTCTCGCCGAACGCGGCGCTGGATGACCTCCCGCCCTTCGGCCAGGGGCTGGCCTCCTACACCCCGGCCCAGGCTCCCGTAGGAGGCGAGCCCTCTCGCCGAACGCGGCGCTGCGCGACCTCCCCCTTCGGCCAGGGGCTGGCCTCCTACACCCGGACCAGCCCCCCGTAGGAGGCGAGCCTCTCGCCGAACACGGCGCTGGGTAACCTCCCGCCCTTCGGCCAGGGGCTGGCCTCCTACACCCGGACCAGGCTCCCGTAGGAGGCGAGCCTCTCACCGAACGCGGCGCTGAGTGACCTCCCGCCCTTCGGCCAGGGGCTGGCCTCCTACACTCGAACCAGGTCCCCCGTAGGAGGTGAGCCTCTCGCCGAACGCGGCGCTGCGTAACCTCCCCCCTTCGGCCAGGGGCTGGCCTCCTACGGCCCGGACCAGGCTCCCGTAGGAGGCGAGCCTCTCACCGAACGCGGCGCTGGGTGACCTCTCCCCCTTCGGCCAGGGGCTGGCCTCCTACACCCGGACCAGCCCCCCGTAGGAGGCGAGCCTCTCGCCGAACGCGGCGCTGGGTAACCTCCCCCCTTCGGCCAGGGGCTGGCCTCCTACACCCGGCCCAGGTCCCCCGTAGGAGGCGAGCCTCTCACCGAACGCGGCGCTGAGTGACCTCCCGCCCTTCGGCCAGGGGCTGGCCTCCTACGCCCCGGCCCGACCCCTGTAGGAGGCGAGCCCTCTCGCCGAATCCGGGGTCATGCCCTACCCCAGCAGCAGGCTGTCGTCGTCCAGGGCCTGGTGGCGCGCCTGCGCGAACAGCGCCACCAGGTCTGGCACCGCCAGCCCGGCCCGCTCCCCGCCGCTGACGTCCAGGGCGATGCGCCCCTCGTGCAGCATCAGGGTGCGGCTGCCCGCCGCCAGCGCCTGGCGCATGGAGTGGGTCACCATCAGGGTGGTGAGGCGGTGTTCCTCCACCACCCGGCGGGTGAGGTCCAGCACCATCTCCGCCGTGCGCGGGTCGAGCGCCGCGGTGTGCTCGTCCAGCAACAGCACCCGGCTCGGCTGCAGGGTGGCCATGAGCAGGCTCACCGCCTGGCGCTGGCCGCCGGAGAGGCGATCCATGCGCTCGGACAGGCGCGCCTCCAGCCCCAGCCCCAGCTCCGCCAGCCGCTCCCGGAACAGGTCCCGGCGGGCGCCGCCCAGTGCCCGGCGCAGGCCGCGGCGCCGGCCCCGGGCGTGGGCCAGGGCCAGGTTCTCCTCCAGGGTCAGCTCGGCGCAGCTGCCCGCCACCGGGTCCTGGAACACCCGCGCCACCCGCCCGGCCCGCCGCGCCGCGGGCCAGCGGGTGACGTCGGTCTCGTCCACCAGCACCCGCCCGGCGTCGGGTATCACCTCCCCGGAAACGGCGTTGAGCAGGGTGCTCTTGCCGGCGCCGTTGGAGCCGATGACGGTGACGAACTCCCCGGCGCCGATGGTCAGGTCCAGCCCCCGCAGCGCCGGGGTCTCCAGCGGCGTGCCGCGGGCGAAGGTGACCTGGAGCCCCTCGAGCCGGATCACCCCTCGCCTCCCCGGCTGAACAGCGCCCTGGTCGAGCGGCGCATGCCCGGCAGCAGCAGGGCCGCCACCACCAGCACCGCGGTGATGAGGTTCAGATCCTGGGCCTTGAGGCCGATGAAATCGGCGTTCAGCGCCAGGGCCACCGCCAGCCGGTAGACCACCGAACCCACCAGGCAGCCGAGGGTGGCCCAGAACAGGGTGCGCGGCGGCAGCAGCGCCTCGCCGCCGATGACCGCCGCCAGCCCCACCACGATCACCCCCACCCCCATGGTCACGTCCGCGCTGCCCTGGCTCTGGGCGAACAGCGCGCCGGCCAGCCCCACCAGGGCGTTGCTGAGGGCCATGCCCGCCAGCACCGCCGCGCCGGTCCCGATGCCCTGGGCGCGGGCCATGCGCGGGTTCATGCCGGTGGCGCGCATGGCCAGCCCCCGCTCCGAGGCGAGAAAGCGGTCCAGCAGCCACTTGACCAGCAGCACCACCCCCAGCAGCACCAGCGGCAGGCGCACGTAGCCGGGCAGCGGCAGCGCCTCCAGCGGGGTGAAGACGGTGGGCTCCATCAGCAGGGAGATATTGGGCCGGCCCATGATGCGCAGGTTCACCGAGTAGAGCGCGATCATGGTGAGGATGCTGGCCAGCAGGTGGAGGATGCCCAGGCGCACGTTCAGCCAGGCGGTCACCAGCCCGGCGGCGGCCCCCGCCAGCAGCGCGGCCAGGGTGGCGAGCCAGGGGTTCCAGCCCGAGACGATGAGGGTGGCGGCCACCGCCGCCCCCAGCGGGAAGCTGCCGTCCACGGTCAAATCCGGGAACTGCAGCACCCGGAAGGAGAGGAAGATGCCCAGCGCCACCAGGCCGAACAGCAGCCCGGTCTCGACGGCGCCCAGCAGGGCGATGAGGCTCATGTGCGGATGGCTCCGGGAGTGGTGTACGCGCCGGCCGGCCATGCGGCGTTGCCGGCCGGGGCAGTGTAACCGGGGTGAGGGCGTCCGGGCCATGCCCCCGCAAGGGGCGGAAAGCGCCGCGCCGCGTTCGGCGAGAGGGCTCGCCTCCTACGGGGGACCTGGGCCGGGTGTAGGAGGCCAGCCCCTGGCCGAAGGGAGGATGTCACGCAGCGCCGCATTCGGCGAGAGGCTCGCCTCCTACGGGAGCCTGGGCCAGGTGTAGGAGGCCAGCCCCTGGCCGAAGGGAGGATGTCACGCAGCGCCGCGTTCGGCGAGAGGCTCGCCTCCTACGGGAGCCTGGGCCAGGCCGTAGGAGGCCAGCCCCTGGCCGAAGGGAGGATGTCACGCAGCGCCGCGTTCGGCGAGAGGCTCGCCTCCTACGGGAGTCTGGGCCGGGTGTAGGAGGCCAGCCCCTGGCCGAAGGGAGGATGTCACGCAGCGCCGCGTTCGGCGAGAGGCTCGCCTCCTACGGGAGCCTGGGCCGGGTGTAGGAGGCCCGCCCCTGGCCGAAGGGGGGTTCATGCAGCGCCGTGTTCGGCGAGAGGCTCGCCTCCTACGGGGGACCTGGGCCGGGCCGTAGGAGGCCAGCCCCTGGCCGAAGGGAGGTGTTCACGCAGCGCCGCATTCGGCGAGAGGCTCGCCTCCTACGAGAGCCTGGTTCGGGTGTAGGAGGCCAGCCCCTGGCCGAAGGGGGGTGCGCCACGCGCCAGGCCGCAAGTTTCCCGGGGATTCAGTGGCTGGCGATGGCCGCCGCCGCTTCGACGTCGAGGAGCTCCACGGCGCTGCCCTGGTTGGCGATGATCCCCTCGTTCCGGAGGTGCCGGAAAGTGCGGCTGAGGGACTCGGGCGCGAGGCCGAGATAGCTGGCGATGTCCTCTTTCCGCATCGGCAGCCGCATTCGTCCCGAGGATTCGCCGCTGCGCTGGCTCATCCGCCGGTAGAGGTCGTAGAGGAAGCACACCAGCCGAACCTCGGCCCGCTCGTTGCGGTTGAGCATCCAGCCGTACTCGTCATCCCGGATGCGCTGCCCCAGGCGCTGCAGCAGCTCATTCTGCAGTCCGCCGCTGGCGTTGCACACCCGGAGGAACCGCTCCACGGGTACGGTGCAGCACCAGGTCCGCTCCAGCGCGACGGCGTCGCACGGATGGCGCCCGCCGCCGAGGGTCTCCACGCCCAGCAACTCGCCCTGGAGGTGGAATCCGCTCACCTGCGCCCGGCCGTCGCGGGTGTTGATCTCCGTTTTCACCGCGCCGGACTGGATCATGTAGAGCGCCCGGAAGGAGTCGCCCTGCCGATAGATGCGCTCGCCCTGCTGGTAGGGCCCGCGCGACCTGATCTCCGCCTCCAGGGCCTGCAGGGACGCCCTGTCGACGGATCCGGCGAGACAGAACCTCCGTGCCGAACAGTGATCCGGGGACTGGCGCGACCGCACCAGCTCGAGCCTGCTGCGCTTCTTCTCCATGGCTTCCCCCTGTGAATCATTTTCTTGTTTTATTGGGTGGCGGATTCAAGCCTAGCACCGGGCGGGCCCGCACCCCGGCGGAGGTGGGCCGAGAGGGGCGGGCGGGGTGGGAATTCAACGAAAGTTCACATTCCCCGCGGCCAGGCGCCGAGAATCGCTCCGCCACCGGCGGAACTCAGGTTTCGCCGGCGGCGCCCAGGGCCTCCAGGTCGAGCAGCT
>JAQVKR010000103.1 GCA_028694565.1 Gammaproteobacteria bacterium
CCTGGGCCTGAAGGTGGTGGCGGAGGGGGTGGAGAACCTGGAGCAGGTTCACCTGCTCGCCAGCTACGGCTGCGACTATGCCCAGGGCTTCTTCTTCGCCCGGCCCCTGAGCGCGCAGCAGATGACAGAGGTGCTGCTCCAGGGGCAGGGGTTGTCCGCGCGGAGGTTGAGCAACGACCGGGCCGGGACCTGACCGTCGGGTTCGCGCCCCGCGCGGGGCGGTGCATCCGGGGTTATCTCTTCCGGCAGCGCGTGGCGCTCCCAGGCGGCGGGTCTATGCCCGTGGCCGCTGGGGCAGGCGGCTGTCCCGGACCGATTGCGGACGGGCGGGGAGGGCGCTACGACCCATCGCCGGCGGACGCATCCCGATCGCTTTTCCGCGCCCGGCGCTTCGCATTGGGGGGCGGCTGGGAACGGTTGAGCCGGGAGCGCAGGGTCGGGCGCAGGTCGCGGCGCCATACCGGAAAGGCGAGAATGACCGCCGCCACGACCGCCTTGGCCAAATCCCGGTAGATGGGGATGGTCCGCGCCGTGGCGTCCATGGAGGCGGCGATTTTCTCCCCCAGGTCGCCGATCCAGTCGCCCAGGAAGATCAGCACCAGGAAGGCAAACACCGCCTTGATCAGCAACTCCTTTCCCATCCCTCCATCCTCCTCTGTTCGGCGTGTGGTCAGATCCGGCGGCGTCCAACCCGCGTCCCGGGCCGAGTATCCCAGTTCACGGACTCCGCGCAAAGGCCGGCGTCGCGTTTCGCGCCGGGAGGCGCTCGCGGCGGCTCGCCCGCGGGGAGCCCCATGAAAACGCCATGTGGGCCATCGCCTGCGCACCGCGCCCTGTCCCTCCGCCTTCGGAGGACGCTATGGGCACTTCCATGCGCTGACCGCCACTCTAGAACACGGGCGGTCGCCGTCCAGTAATTCCATCACACCGTCGGCCAGCGGCGTGTAATCCATTTCCTACAGGGCACCGCTTCGATTGCCTACTGACGTCGTCTGGCGGCTTGGCTATTGTTGCGATCAAGGACGGCACCGCGGTCAATCGCGGTGGCCCGCGGGCAGGAGGCCCGGGGTGGCACAAGGATGCGCCTGTGACTCGCCCGAGCCGGGCCGGCAGTGCCCACTGCCGGCCCGGCTCGAGTGGTCTTTGATTCTGCAGCCGTGATCCAAGAGTTCAAACAGAAGAACAAGGCCGCCCATGGACACCTCCGCGCGTTTTTTCGACTTCCCGGGTTTCGACCGTGTCCCCTCCGAGCACGAGGTCCGGCTCGAGATGGAACGCCTCGGCCAGGCCCTGCTGGACAGTCCCGACATGGAGGGCGTCTACGGACCCCTGCTTGCCTGCTGCCGCCAGCTTCTGGCGGCGCTGAAAGACGGAAAACCCCGTGACTGGGCGCTCTACCCGGCCGAGTGAGCAACAGGGCGGCGGCGCAGGGATGCATACCTACCTCAAGAGCGAGGCGGATGTTCTTGATGAGCTGCGGCGCCTGGAAGCACGTCTTGTCGAGTGCAGCCCGGAGATGCGCAGCGTCTACCGTTACCGGATCCGCTACTGCCGAATGCTGCTCGCGGCGTTTCGGGATGGCGTTCCCGAGCGTTGGGCCGAGTATGGCGATCGGTTGAGTGACGAGGACTGATTTCCCCCGGTTCTCCCCGGCATCCCCCCCGGCTTGCGCGGCTGGAAGTTCACGCCTTGCGGATCAGGCAGTGGAACTTTCCGTCCGTCTCCACCAATTCCAGGATTTCGTGTCCCGCCTGCCGGGCGTAGACGAGGAACTCCCGGGGTGAGTCGGGGTCGGTGCCGATCACATTCAGCACCTGGCCGGAATCCATCCGCGCCAGTATCGCCTTGGTGCGCAGCAGCGGCATGGGACAGTTCAGCCCGCTGAGATCCAGCGTTTGATCGAACTGAATCACGAGGGTTTGTCCAGCACGGGCGGAGCCGCCGACGGGTCGGGCGCCGAGACATCCGGTTCGGGCGGGCCGGCCCAGGACTCATCCTCGACCCGCCTCACCGTGGAGCCGCAGCGGGGACACGGTCCCCACGGCGAGTTGTCCGGGTAGTGATAACCGCACTCGTGACATGTCACCACTCTCATAACGCATCCTCCGCCCGACTTGGCGGTCGCCTATTCAATAACATAGCAAATCTGTATAGAAAGTGCGCAAACAGGGGCGCTTGGCCGGGGGCGGACTATGATTCAAGGATGGTCGGGAATCACCGGAGGCGGGGATGGACGCACAGACACTGATTGATGCCGCATATCTGCGGCACAGCAACAAGGAGGATCCGGATGCCCTGCGGCGGCACTTGCCGGATGTGCTGCGCACCGTCCTGGACCTGCTCCTGCACGGAATCGACTTCGAAGGCGAGCCGAAGTCGAGCGCGGCTTCCGCCGCCCGCATGCTGGCCTGCATGGTGGCGACCCTGGAAGAGAGGCCGCCGGCCTACATCGATGCCACACGGGCCCTGATGCGGCGCACCGAGGATGTCTACGAGCGGGCGCTGGGCATGCTCAGCTTCATCGCCCAGAGCGATCCCTATGTCCGGGAAATCCTGGACCAGGTGACGGCGGGGAGTCTGGGCGTGCGGGAGGCGCTGGCGAAGCTCGACAGCCTGTGGCACTGGTCGCGCTGATCCGCGCGGCATGATCCACGCTGATTACGCCCGGCGTCTTGGTGCACGGCAATACATTTCCCGGCTCCCGAGGTGGGCCCTATCTCCGCGCCATGGCACGCCGTGCGGCGGTCCAGCACGGACTGGGCTCAACAAAGCCTCGTGCTCAACGCGAATGCGCTGTGCCTACGGGAATACACCGGTTTCGTGCGCCAGATGTCTGGGTGTCATACGCGCGGGGTTGGCAGAACATATGACGGCATCCGTACCATCATTCATATTCCTCGACTAGTTCATTCCGGCAACGTGTAGCGGGCACGGATCAGCTCGCAAATCAGCTTTCGGGTTTCCGCCGCCGCGAGATCGTTGCGGCATTCGATGCGTGCAGTCTCCCGCGCGAGGTGATCGTCCTTGATTGCATGGCGAAACCAGTTCGAGTAGTCGCCTCGACGCAAGTGGAACATCCAGACATCGTCGTCGATGCCCTCCGCTATCTGGCAGAAGATGGCAAGGTTCTGCGCCTTGAGGTTGTGGCGTTGCTCGGGGCCGCGAAAGTAGAAACTGCGCCAGCGCAGATCGCCCTCGGCGTATTTCCGTTGATGCCGGATGCGCTCGGCCCGGGATGGTTGCGGCCGTATGCAGGACGGGGGTAGACATTCCCGGGGCGACCAGGCGACAACGTGATTCGGCTGGTATGACAGCCCGTCGGGCCAAGAGAGTTCGCGTCCCGTCACCCCGGCGAACCTCGCGATCGTTGCTTCAGGTCCATGGCCGACGGCTAAGATCAGATCGATGGGCTTCAGAATCGCCGGTGCTACATGGTCGGGATGGACGGTGATCAGGAGGGTTTCGTGGAGCCGTTGTGGCAGCACCGACGTCGCGTGTCCCCAGCTGTGCGGCAACAGGTGGTGCGCCTCGTCGAGTACCAGCCAGTGGGGTCGCCCCGTCCTTGCGCGCATAGCCTGCAGGTTCGGTATGAGCTGTGAAAAAAATTCCGGCCGCTCATCCGGGGGAATACCGAGCATGTTGATGCTCAGATTGATCTTCGGGTCCTCCAGAATCGCCAGCGCCTCGATGACGCTCGGGGCGCGCACGCGGTTTCCGATTGCGACGACATCGCGCATCGCTCCGTAATCCCCTTCCGGATCGATGATGCAGACTTGGTAATCTTTCTCGATCAGCCGCTCGATGATGCCCGCCGCGAGTGTGGACTTTCCGCTGCCGGACGGGCCGGCGATGAGCATGTTGTGCCCGTAAGGCGGAAACTCGAACGTCGCTCCATCTGCACCGGCGCCCAGTCGGATCCAGTGCTGTGGCAGCGCGCCCTCGGTGCGGTGGAGATCGTCGGCTATCAATTCATCTATCAGCTCGATGACGCCATTGCCGTTCGCGGCCGTCGTTACGATGGCCGCCACGCTCTTCAGGGATGGCACCGCGTTCGCTACTGCCGTGGCGCACTCGCAGGTATTCATGAAGGAGTGATCGTTCTCCGCGTCACCGATGCACACCACTTCATGGCGGGAGAGACCCAGCCGGCGCAGGGCGTGCTGGAGGCCCGACGCTTTGTTGACCCCGGCGGGGAGTACCATGACGGCACCGCGGTTGCCGATGACCTGCGCCTCGAGGCCGAGTTCCCAGACCAGGTCCTGCACGAGTTGCCGGTGTGGGACCCGGGTTGCCACCAGCACTTGCCCAATCTCCAGCGGCTCGACGGCGTGTTTCCGCAGCCTCTCCACGAGCGGGCGGGGCGGGGGAGGACCCAGAAGCGTCACTTCGCAGTTGCCGGGATTGAAAAGAACCCCGCCATTCTCTGCAACGATCATATCGAACAGGGACGCATGGGGGCACGCGTCGAGCAGATCGTCCAGCCGTCTGCCGGTGAGCAGGATGATGCGTCGCCCCGAGACCCGGAGACGTTCCAACGCATGCACCGTCTCCGGTGAAATCCGCTCCTGTGCTGCCAGCGTGCCGTCATAATCCGTTACGAGGGCCAGGTAGCGCATGGTGCGTGTCCTGGCCTCAGGACCGCTCGCGGATGATCGTCACCGCACACGGCGCTCTTCGCAGGACCTTCTCGCTGACGCTCCCAAGCAGCAATCCGCTAAGCGACGACAGGCCGCGGCTGCCCATCACAATGTGGTCATACTCCTCGTGCCGGGCGACATCGATGATGGTGTCCGCCGCATTGCCGATCATGGCCGAGGTTTTCGCCTTCGCCCCATGGGAACCCATTGCCTCCCGGGCCTTGTCGATGCTCGCCTGGGAGTGGCGTTGGACCACCGCCTGGACCTCGTCCCTGCTAAGACGGGCAAGTGTCATCACCTCCGCGGTTGATATGTCGTCAACGTGCAGCAGAGTGATCGAATCCTCCGGAGCGTGGAAGTGCCTCGCTGCCCAGGCTGCCGCCAGGGCAGCATGCTCGGAGCCGTCTGTTGGCACGAGGATCTTGCTCATCACATTCCTCCCTTCCTATTAGGGGTGATACGTAGAATACTTAGACTGGGGCGGGCGCTCATGAGCGCCGATGTATTGTGGCCGTGTGCCACCGTCCTGGGCATGCGGTGATGCACATGCCAATCGCCACGCGCCTGCAGGACGGGAATCCAAGTGACAGGATAATGAAATGCGACTTTTCAGCAACATTCTTTACGTGACGGAGTCGCGGGCCGCATCCGGGGCGGCACTGGAGCGTGCCGTCACGCTCGCGGAGAACAACCAGGCCAGCCTGTCTGTCGTCAGGACCGTCGAACGCCTCTCCGCCGGAATCGGGCTCCCTCCGGGCGGTCCCATTTCGAGCGAGTTGCAGGCCGCGGCCGAGCGGGCTCACGCGCGGGAGCTGGACGAGCTGCTCGCTCCATACCGAAAACGGATTTCCATTCGCCATCGCATTTTGTCCGGCACGCCGTTTCTCGAGGTCATAGGCGAGGTGCTGCGCGAAGGCCATGATCTGGTGATCAAGGTTCCCGAAAGCCCGAGTTGGCTGGACCGGGTTTTTGGCAGCAATGACATGAATCTTTTGCGCCAGTGCCCGTGCCCCGTCTGGCTCGCCAGGCCGCAGAGGCGGAAAACGTACCGGCGCATCCTGGTCGCCGTCGATGTCGACGATGCGTATCCACCCGAGGAGCTGGAAACGCGCGGGGCGCTGAATCGGCAGGCGGTGGAGATGGCTTGTTCCCTGGCGCTGTCGGAATTCGCGGAGTTGCACATCGTCCACGCCTGGGAGGCAATCGGCGAGGGCATGATGCGCGGGCCGTTCATATCGGCTCCGGAGAAGAAAATCACGGCCTACATCAACCAGGTGAAACGGCAACGCGCCGCCAGCCTGGATGCTATCCTGCACGAGGCATTCCGCATTTTGGGTGACGCGGCCCTGGATTATCTCAAGCCGCACACGCATTTGGTCAAGGGCCATGCGAGCAAGATGATTCCGCGGCTGGCCGGGCATATCCAGGCGGACCTTGTGGTCATGGGCACCGTCGCGCGCACCGGCATTCCCGGATTCGTGATGGGGAACACGGCCGAGACGATCCTGAATCAGATCGAGTGCTCGGTGCTCGCAATCAAGCCTTACGGCTTCGTTTCTCCGGCCGCGCCGAAGAACTGATCCCGTCCCCGACGGCCCGAGCCGCGGCTATCCACGGCCGCCATACGCCCGGCGCGGCGTGCGGGAGGCGGCCGCTGGGCCCTCTTCGCACGGAGCGTATGCGGCGCCACAGGTTCCGGCATCCGCGCCACCGGCCCCCGCAGGCGGGCATCGACCGTGTCCGATCCAGGAAAACCGACCGCGTCCGTCCGCATGGCGCGGACCGCAAGGGAAATATCGCGGTCGCTGGATAGGCGGATTGCAGAAACGTCCTCGCCGAAACGGCGCATCACGTCCGGCCGCGCCAGCCCATCCATGTCCCGCCGCCCCGGGGAACAAGCGGCGCCGCCGCGTCGCTTGTGGCCGGCGATCCGTTGTCGCCGGTGGCGAGCGCCGGATGTCGCATATCGTCGCCCGCCATCCCATCCGCTTGGTCGAAGGGCGATTTTTCCGCGCGGAATCGGATAGCGGCATTGACGGGAAGCAAGGCGGTTTGAATGCGCCCCGGAGTGTCATATAGTTGGGATGCGCTCCCATTTTGCGTGAGAACGCAGGGCGTCAACCGCCTATCCCGCCCCACGAAACAATGCTCTGCTGGACACGAGGCAAGGTCAATCGACATGAAACAGATGAAGAATATTCTCCTGGCCATTGATGGCGAGTATGAAAAAGAGGCGTTGGCGGCCGAAGCCGAGATCGTCGCGCGGGATGGCCAGGCCCATATCACCGTGGTGGGCGTGATGGAGCCGCCGTCCGGCGAGGCGGGGATGGATGCGGACCGGACCCGGCTCCGGCAGTGGCTGGCTGAACAGCGCCAGGAGCAGGCGCGGGACATCGCGGCGGAATTTGTAAGGCGGGAAATTCCGGCAACGGTCAAGCAGCTCGACGGAAAACCCTGTCTGGAGATAATCCGCGAGGCGATGAGAATCGATTGCGATCTGATCATGAAGCCGGCAGAGGGCGTGTCGGGCGTGAGGCAGCTTCTGTTTGGCGGTGCGGACATGCAGCTTTTCCGCCTGAGTCCCTGTCCGGTGTGGATATTCAAGCCGACGCGCAGCACGCAGTTGAAAACGATCGTGGTTGCCGTCGACTTGCTGCCGCATGACCAGGAAAGGGACGCATTGGCCGATAAGGTTCTCCAGTGGGGAAAATGGCTTGCGAACCAGGCCGGCGCTCAATTGCATGTTGTTCATGCATGGGCCCTGTATGGAGAAATGACCTTGCGGGGCCGGTCGGTATTGGCAAACACGGTCGACAAGCTCGTGCGCGATGAAGAGCAGAAGCATCGTCAATTGTTCAATGAGGCGCTTGCAAGAAACGGTCTGGATCGAAATGAGGTGGTGGAGCATTTCTTGAATGGAGAGGCGAAGAAGCTGATACCCGAGATCGCGCGCGCTGTAGAACCGGACCTGTTGATCATGGGGACCGTGGGTAGAACGGGGATCCCGGGCCTGTTCATCGGCAACACGGCTGACTCTGTGCTGCGCCAGGTCGATTGTTCGATCCTCGCGGTCAAGCCGGATGGATTTCAAACACCGGTTAGGGCGAATTAGAAGCATTGTTCATCTTTGAAGCGGGCGCGTGGGCGGGAGGGCGCCTTGATTGAATGGTATCGGCCATCGGAGGGCGTACGGATCCGGAAAAGCGGGTTGGTGCGCATCATCGTGATCGATGGCGCAGCCGGAGCTGGCCCGCGGAACCTGGACGGGGCGGCATGGGAATCGGGCTGCCGCCTCAGGTCGCGCTCCCGCGCGGGCGTGGGCCGGGAAAAGTGCGGAGATCGGAAGAGCGTC
>JAQVKR010000104.1 GCA_028694565.1 Gammaproteobacteria bacterium
TTCGGCTTTAACAAAATCCTCGAGCGCCGAATTAAGTTCCGGTTTGGTCGCAAGCTGAACCCTGCCGCCCAATGAAACAAGCGAAAGGCCTCGATTAGATTCCAAAAGATTTGCTTCAAAACCGCTACTCGTTCACCTGGGCCGGGTTGGCCTGGCCGCGGGTGGCCTTCATCACCTGGCCCACGAAGAAGCCGAACAGCTTGTCCTTGCCGCCGCGGTAGTCGGCCACCTGCCCCGGGTTGGCGTCCAGCACGGCCTGGATGGCCTGCTCGATGGCGCTGGTATCGGTGATCTGCTTCAGGCCCTTCCTTTCGATGATCGTGTCGACATCGCCCTCGCCGTTCCACATGGCCTCGAACACGGTCTTGGCCATCTTGCCGGAGATGGTGTTGTCGGTGATGCGCATGATGAGCCCGCCGAGCTGTTCCGCACCCACCGGGCCGGCGTCGATCTCCAGGCCCTCCTTGTTCAGCGCGGCGGCGAGATCGCCCATCACCCAGTTGGCCGCCAGCTTGGGGTGGCCGCCGGCGGCCTTCACCACGGCTTCGAAGTAATCGGCCAGCTCCCGGGAGGCGGTCAGCACGCCGGCATCGTAGGCGAGCAGGCCGTAGTGGGTCATGAAACGGTGCTTCTTCTCGTCGGGCAGCTCCGGCAGGGTCAGGCGCACTGCCTCGATGAAGGCCTCGTCGAGCGCCACCGGGAGCAGGTCCGGGTCGGGGAAGTAGCGGTAGTCGTTGGCCTCCTCCTTGGTGCGCATGGGGCGGGTCTCGTCCCGGGCCGCATCATAGAGGCGGGTCTCCTGGACCACAGCGCCGCCGCTCTCGATGATGTCGATCTGGCGCTCGATCTCGAAGTTGATGGCGCGCTCGACGAAGCGGAAGGAATTGAGGTTCTTGATCTCGGCCCGGGTGCCGAACTTGTGCTGGCCCTTCGGGCGCACGGAGACGTTGGCGTCGCAGCGGAAGGAGCCCTCCTGCATGTTGCCGTCGCAGATGCCGAGGTAGCGCACCAGCGAGTGGAGCTTCTTCATGTAGGCTACGGCCTCTTTCGCCGAGCGCAGGTCGGGTTCGGAGACGATCTCCAGCAGCGGCGTGCCGGCGCGGTTGAGATCGATGCCGGTGAGGCCGTGGAAGTCCTCGTGCAGGGATTTGCCGGCGTCCTCCTCCAGGTGCGCGCGGGTGACGCCGACGGTCTTGACGGTCCCGTCCTCGAGCTCGATCTCCAGCTCGCCGCGGGCCACGATGGGCAGCTCGTACTGGCTGATCTGGTAGCCCTTGGGGAGATCCGGGTAGAAGTAGTTCTTGCGCGCGAAGACTGAGCGCCGGGCCACCTCCGCGCCGATGGCCAGTCCGAGCTTCGCCGCCATGCGCACGGCCTCGGCGTTGAGCACCGGCAGCACCCCGGGCAGGCCGAGATCCACCGCGTTGGCCTGGGTGTTGGGCGCCGCGCCGAAGGCGGTGCTGCTGCCGGAGAAGATCTTGCTCCGCGTGGAGAGCTGGGCGTGAATCTCGAGCCCGATGACCGCTTCCCATTCCATCGTCTTGCGACCCTTTTGGCTGGTATTGGTTAATAGACAGGATTTACAGGATTAACAGGATTTTATGTTTCAGCAGCAAAGGACGCGTCACCCGATTTAACGGATATCGGATGGTGTGCACCATACTGCGCAATACCCAAACAATCTTAATCCTGTTGATTCTGTAAATCCTGTCTATTCAAGAGGTTCTCACCTGAACGCCGCGGGCACCCGCCGGTGCCAGTCGGTAACCTGCTGGTAGCGGTGGGCGGCGTTGAGCAGGCGCGCCTCGCTCCAGTAGTCGCCGATCAGCTGCAAGCCCACGGGCAGGCCGGCGGCGAAGCCGGCCGGGAGGGAGAGCCCGGGCAGGCCGGCCAGGTTCACGGCGATGGTGTAGATGTCCGAGAGATACATGGTCACCGGATCGTCGGTCTTCTCGCCCAGGCGGAAGGCCGGGGTGGGGGCCGTGGGGCCCAGCAGCACGTCCACCTCCCCGAAGGCGCGGCGGAAGTCGTCGCTGATGAGGCGGCGTACCTGCTGGGCCTTGAGGTAGTAGGCATCGTAGTAGCCGGCCGAGAGGGCGTAGGTGCCGATCATGATGCGGCGCTTCACCTCGGCGCCGAAGCCCTCGCCGCGGGAGCGCTTGTAGAGGTCCTCCAGGTCCTTCGGCGCCTCGCAGCGGTAGCCGTAGCGCACACCATCGAAGCGGGACAGGTTGGAGGAGCACTCCGCCGGCGCCACCACGTAGTAGGCGGGCACCGCCAGGTGGGAGTTGGGCAGGCTCACCTCGCGCACGCTGGCGCCCAGGGCCTCGAACTCGCGCACCGCCGCATGCACCGCCGCGGCCACCTCGGGGTCGAGCCCCGCGCCGAAGTACTCCTTCGGCAGGCCGATGCGCAGCCCCTCCAGGGACTCTCCCAGGTGGGCAGTGTAGTCCGGCACCGCCTGGTCGATGGAGGTGGAGTCGCGGGGGTCGAAGCCGGCCATGGCGTTGAGCAGCAGCGCGGCGTCCTCGGCTGTGGCGGCGATGGGGCCGCCCTGGTCGAGGCTGGAGGCGAAGGCGATCATGCCCCAGCGGGAGACCCGGCCGTAGGTGGGTTTCAGGCCGGTGAGGCCGGTCAGCGCCGCCGGCTGGCGGATGGAGCCGCCGGTGTCGGTGCCCGTGGCGCCGGGGGCCAGGCGCGCGGCCACCGCCGCGGCGGAGCCGCCCGAGGATCCGCCGGGCACCCGATCGGTGTCCCAGGGGTTGCGCACCGGACCGTAGTAGCTGGTCTCGTTGGATGAGCCCATGGCGAACTCGTCCATGTTGGTCTTGCCGAGCATCACGCAGCCGGCCGCGGCCATACGCTCCACCACCGTGGCGCTGTAGGGGGCGATGAAGTTGTCCAGCATCCGCGAGCCGCAGGAGGTGCGCACCCCCTCGGTGCAGAAGATGTCCTTGTGGGCGATGGGGATGCCGGTGAGCGGGCCTGCCTCGCCGGCGGCGCGGCGGGCGTCGGCGTCCGCGGCCGCCGCCAGGGCGGACTCGGCGGTCACGGTGATGAAGCTGTTGAGCTGGCCGTCGAAGCGCTCGATGCGCTCCAGGAAGGCCCGGGTCAGCTCCGCGCTGGAGAACTCCCCGGCGGCCAGCCCGCGGGAGAGCTCGGCGATGGTCTTCAGGTGCATGTCTTCTTCTCTTGCCTGACAGGATTCGACACCAAGGCGCCGGGAGCGCCAGGGGGAATGGGGTTCGGGTGTCTCTCCCGACGCCTCACCCCTTGCGTCTCACTCCTCACTCAATGACTTTCGGCACCAGGTAGAGGCCATTCTCCACCTGGGGGGCGATGCGCTGGAACTGCTCCCGGCGGTCGGCCTCGGTGACCGCGTCGGGGCGCAGCCGCTGGTGGACATCCTGGGGATGGGCCATGGGCGCCACGCCGTGGGTGTCCACGCTGTTCATCTGCTCCACCAGGCCGAGGATGCTGGACAGCTCGGTGGCATAGCGGGGGATGTCGGCCTCGTCGATGGCGAGCCGGGCGAGGTGGGCGATGGACTCCACCTCGGAACGTTCCAGGGACATGCGGGGACCTCGTTGGGCAGTGCCTGATGCAAGGCGGGAAAGTTAACACATCCCACCGGCTTGCCCAAATTCCCACCCGTTGATAGAGTTGTGGGCTTTAAGTTATCCACAGGATGTAGCGCTTCCATGTTCAGACGCCTCCGGGGGCTGTTCTCCAACGATCTTTCCATAGACCTGGGTACCGCCAATACCCTGATTTACGTCCGCGGGCGGGGTATCGTCCTGGACGAGCCCTCGGTGGTCGCCATCCGCCAGGAACGCGGGTCCGGCGGCCAGAAGTCGATCGCCGCGGTCGGTATCGAGGCCAAGCGGATGCTCGGCCGGACGCCGGGCAACATCACCGCCATCCGGCCCATGAAGGATGGCGTCATCGCCGACTTCCACGTCACCGAGAAGATGCTCCAGCACTTCATCCACAAGGTGCACGAGAACCGTTTCCTGCGCCCCAGCCCGCGTGTGCTGGTGTGCGTGCCCTGCGGCTCCACCCAGGTGGAGCGGCGCGCCATCCGCGAGTCGGCGGCGGGCGCCGGGGCGCGCGAGGTCTATCTCATCGAGGAGCCCATGGCGGCCGCCATCGGGGCCGGGCTGCCGGTACACGAGGCGCGCGGCTCCATGGTCGTGGACATCGGCGGCGGCACCACCGAGGTGGCCATCATCTCGCTCAACGGCATCGTCTATTCCGGTTCCGTGCGCATCGGCGGCGACCGCTTCGACGAGGCCGTGGTCAGCTACGTGCGCCGCAACTACGGCACCCTCATCGGCGAGGCGACCGCCGAGCGCATCAAGCACGAGATCGGCTCCGCCTTTCCGGGCAACGAGGTGCGCGAGATCGAGGTCCGCGGCCGCAATCTGGCCGAGGGCGTGCCGCGCAGCTTCACCCTCAACAGCAACGAGATCCTGGAATCGCTGCAGGAACCGCTGTCCGGCATCGTCAGCGCCGTGAAGGCGGCCCTCGAGGAATCGCCCCCGGAGCTGGCCTCCGACATCGCCGAGCGTGGCATGGTCCTCACCGGCGGCGGTGCGCTGCTGCGCGACCTGGACCGCCTGCTCATGGAGGAGACGGGTCTGCCGGTCATCGTGGCCGAGGATCCGCTCACCTGCGTCGCCCGCGGCGGCGGCAAGGCGCTGGAGATGATGGACGAGGGCGGCGGGGAGCTGTTCAGCACCGAGTAACGGGGCTCCGCGCCCCAGCGTCGGGCGCCGCAGGCCGGCGCCCAACCCGAGACGGCCTCGCCGGCCCGATGAGGTGCTCCCATTAAACCGCTGTTTACACAGGGCCCCTCCACCGGGGTGCGTCTGATCCTGCTGATCGTGCTGTCGGTGGTCCTGATGACCATGGATCACCGGCTGGCGCAGATGGCGCACGTCCGTTCCGCCCTCTCCCTGGTCCTCGCCCCCGTCCAGTACCTGGTCAACTTCCCCGTGGTGGCGGGGCGCTGGTTCACCGAGGGGCTCTCCACCCGCCGCGACCTCATCGCCGAGAACGCCAACCTCAAGGCCGAGCAGCTCCTGTTGCGGGCCCAGGTGCAGAAGCTGGAGGCGCTGGAGTCCGAGAACCGCCGCCTGCGCGAGCTGCTCCACTCTGGCAGCCGGATTCTGAGCGAGCGGGTGCTCATCGCCGAGCTGCTGGCGGTGGACGCCGATCCCTTCACCCACCAGATCGTCCTCAACAAGGGCAGCCGCGACGGGGCGTTCAAGGGCCAGCCGCTGCTCGACTCCCAGGGGGTCATGGGACAGGTGGTGGAGGTGGGCCCCATCACCAGCCGGGCGCTGCTCATCACCGACGCCAGCCATGCCATCCCGGTGCAGGTGAACCGCAACGGCATCCGCGCCGTGGCGCTGGGCACCGGCGCCATCGACCGGCTGGAGCTGGCCCACGTTCCCGACACCGCCGACATCCGCCCCGGCGATCTGCTCATCACCTCGGGGCTCGGTGGTCGCTTCCCCCCCGGTTACCCGGTGGGCACGGTGGCGGAGGTGACCCACGATCCGGGCCAGGCTTACGCCCTCATCACGGCGCGTCCCAGCGCCCGGCTCGACCGCAGCCGGGAGGTCCTGCTGGTGTGGCCGCGCATGCAGACCGCGCCGGTCGAGGCGGAGACCGGGACGGCGCCGGAGGAGCGGGAATCCGGGCCGGACGGGGCTGGCGGCAGCGGCGAACCGGCGCCGGAGGGGAGCGGATGAGCGTCACCCGGCCCCGCGGCGGCGGGATCATCGCCTTCACCTTTTTCATGGCCCTGCTGCTCACCATCCTGCCCCTGCCGGAGTGGGCCGGGCCCTACCGCCCCTCGTGGGTGGTCCTCGTGCTCATCTACTGGTGCATGGCGCTGCCGACCCGGGTCGGGGTGGGGGTGGGCTGGCTCATGGGCCTGCTGCTCGACCTCATCAACGGCGTGCTGCTGGGGCAGCACGCCCTGGCGCTGGCGGTGGTGGCCTACCTGGCCACCCTGCTGCACCAGCGCATCCGCGTCTTTCCGGTCTGGCAGCAGGCCCTCACGGTGCTGGTGCTGGTGGGCCTGAGCCAGATGCTGGTACTCTGGGTGCTGGGGGTGACCGGTGCGGTGCCCCGATCCTGGGACTACTGGCTGCCCTCGCTGACCAGCATGCTGCTGTGGCCGTGGGTGTTCGTCATCCTGCGCGACGTGCGCCGCCGTTTCGGGGTGCAGTAGCGTCGCCCGGGTGCCGCGCTCCCGGCCCGTTGCGCAAGGGCCGCGGCCCCGGGCGGCGATGAGCCCGGCGTCCCCGGCGGCGAACGATTCGGACTGAACCCATGAGCCGGTCGCGTACCCTCTACCTGGCCTCCTCCTCGCCGCGCCGGCGGGAACTGCTGGAGCAGATCGGCGTCCATTACACGGTCTGCCCGGTGGACGTGCCCGAGCGGGCGCACCCGGGCGAGGCGCCCGAGGAGTACGTGCTGCGCCTGGCGCTGGCCAAGGCGCGGGCCGGCCGCGCCGCCCTGGGCGCGCCGGCCCCGGTGCTGGGCGCCGACACGGCCGTGGTGGTGGAGGAGACCATCCTCGGCAAGCCCCGCGACCGCGCTGACGCCCTGGCCATGCTGGCCCGCCTATCCGGGCGCGATCACCGGGTGCTCTCCGGGGTGGCGCTGGTGGAGGGGGCGCGCGAGGAGAGCCGGCTGTCGGTGACCCGGGTCCGCTTCCGGGCCCTGGCGCCCGGCGAGGCCGCGGCCTACTGGGCGAGCGGCGAACCGGCGGACAAGGCCGGGGCCTACGCCATCCAGGGGCTGGCGGCGGTGTTCGTGGAGCGGATCGAGGGGAGCTACTCGGGGGTCATGGGCCTGCCCCTGTTCGAGACCGCGGAGTTGCTGGAGCGCTTCGGCGTGGTGGATGCCGCCGCCCGGCGCTGAAGGTTTGACCCATTACAACGACAACAGGCAGGGGACGGTAGCCGGAGGCCGGAGTGAGTGAGGAGATCCTGATTAACGTCACCCCCAGCGAGACCCGCGTGGCGGTGGTGGAGAACGGCGTGCTGCAGGAGGTCTACGTCGAGCGCGCCAGCCGGCGCGGGCTGGTGGGGAACATCTACAAGGGACGGGTCTGCCGGGTCCTGCCCGGGATGCAGGCCGCCTTCGTGGACATCGGCCTGGACCGGGCCGCGTTCCTGCACGTCTCCGACATCCAGTGCGAGACCGAGGAGGCGGTGCGGGTGGAGGGCTGCAGGCCGCCCGAGTCCATCACCGACCTGCTGCGGGAGGGCCAGGACGTCATCGTCCAGGTGATCAAGGATCCCCTGGGCACCAAGGGGGCGCGGCTCACCACCCACGTCTCCATCCCCTCGCGCTACCTGGTGCTCATGTCCAACCTGCGCCACGTGGGCATCTCCCAGCGCATCGAGGACGAGGCCGAGCGGCTGCGCCTCAAGGAGCTGGTCCAGGAGCGGGCGCCGGAGGGCTGCGAATTCGGCTTCATCGTGCGCACGGCCGCCGAGGGCGTGGGCGAGCAGGAGCTGGCCGAGGACATGACCTTCCTCACCAAGCTCTGGACCCTGGTGCGCGAGCGCGTCGCCCAGGCCGGGTCGGGCGCCATCATCCACGAGGACCTGCCGCTGGCGGTCCGCACCCTGCGCGACCTGGTGGGCGACGAGGTGGAGCGGGTCCGCATCGACTCGGGCGAGACCCATGTCCGGGTGCAGACCTTCGCCCGCCAGTTCATGCCCCAGCTCATGGAGCGCATCGAGTACTACACCGGCGAGCGGCCCATTTTCGATCTCTACGGCGTGGAGGACGAGATCCAGAAGGCCCTGGAGCGCAAGGTGCAGCTCAAGTCCGGCGACTACCTCATCATCGACCAGACCGAGGCGATGACCACGGTGGATGTCAACACGGGCGCCTTCGTGGGCCACCGCAACCTCGAGGAGACCATCTTCAAGACCAACCTGGAGG
>JAQVKR010000105.1 GCA_028694565.1 Gammaproteobacteria bacterium
CCGCCACCGGCAGCAGGTTGGCCCGGACCGGCTGCTGCCCCTCGGGGGCGGGGCCGTAGACCATCGGGTGCAGGTGGCGGAACAGGCCGGCGAAGGCCACCGCCAGCCCCGAGAGCAGGGCCACCGTCAGCCAGGGCTGCGACTGCATGGTCGCGGTCAGCAGCAGGAACTCGCTGGTGAACACGCCGAAGGGCGGAAAGCCGGCGATGGCCGCCACCCCGAGGAGCAGCGACCAGCCCACCACCGGCTGGGTGCGGATCAGGCCGCGGATGTGATCGATGCGCTGGGTGCCGGCGATATGGGCGGCGTGGCCCACGGTGACGAAGATGGCCGACTTGGTGAGCGAGTGCACCAGCATGTGCAGCAGGGCGCCGAAGGTGGCCAGCGGCCCGCCCATGCCGAAGGCGAAGGTCATCAGCCCCATGTGCTCGATGGAGGAGTAGCTGAACATGCGCTTGATGTCCCGCTGGCGGTGCAGGAACAGGCCCGCCACCAGGAACGACACCATGCCGAAGCCCATGAGCAGGTAGCCCGCCAGGTGGGGCGAGGCGGTGCCGGCCAGGGAGCCGTCCACCAGCATCTTCAGCCGGACGACGGCGTAGAGCGCCACGTTGAGCAGCAGCCCGGAGAGCACCGCGGACATGGGCGTGGGGCCCTCGGAGTGGGCGTCGGGCAGCCACTGGTGCATGGGCACCAGGCCCACCTTGGTGCCGTAGCCCACCAGCAGGAAGACGAAGGCGAGGCTCATCACCGCCGGCTCCAGGCCGCCGGCGTGGCGGTAGAGGACGCTCCAGGTCAGGCCCGCGGCCGGATCGCCCAGCGCGTGCTGGGCGGCGAAGTAGGTCAGCACCGTGCCGAACAGCGCCAGCGCGATGCCCACGCCGCAGAGGATGAAGTACTTCCACGCCGCCTCCACCGCCTCCGGGGTGCGGTAGAGGGACACCAGCAGCACCGTGGCCAGGGTCGCCCCCTCCACCGCCACCCACAGCACGCCGAGGTTGTCGGTGGTCAGGGCCAGCAGCATGGTGAACATGAAGGCCTGGTACATGGCGTGGTAGACGCGCATGCCCCGCTCGCTGGTCAGCCCGGTCTTGCACACGTGGCGCATGTAGGGCCGGGAGAAGATGGAGGTGGTGAGCCCCACGAACGCGGTCAGCACCACCAGGTAGACGTTGAAGGCGTCCACGCGGAAGCCGAGCCCGGCGATCTCGCCGGCCGCCCGCACCGACCAGGCGAGCCACGCGGCGGCGGCGAAGCCGAGCGCGGAGACGGCCACGTTGATCCATCCCGCGAGCGGCAGGGAGCGCAGCAGCGCCAGGAGCAGCGCGCCGGCCAGCGGCAGGAGCACGGTCAGCAGCAGGGCGCTCACGGCTCCTCCCCCCCGGTCTCGGTCAGGCGGTTGAGGCGGTCCACGTCCAGGGTGTCGATGTTCGCGCGGATCTGGAAGAAGAAGACGCCGAACAGCACCATCGCCACCAGCACGTCGAAGGCCACGCCCAGCTCCACCACCAGGGGCATGCCGCCGGTGGCGGAGACCGCGGCGAGGAACAGGCCGTTCTCCATGGACATGAAGCCGAGCACCTGGACCACCGCCTGCTGGCGGAACACCATCATCAGCAGCCCGATGAGCACCACCGCCAGGCTGATGGCGACGATGTTGCGGGTGAAGGCCAGCTCCTGCTGCACCATGGGCAGCACCAGCCAGTAGCTGAAGATGACCAGCCCCACCGCCGCCATCACCACCAGCGCCGGCCGGCGCAGCAGATCCACGTGCCGGTCCAGCTCCAGCCGGTGCACCAGCCGGTGCAGCATCCACGGGATCAGCAGCGCCTTGAGCAGCAGGGTCAGCAGCGCCGAGAAGTAGAGGTGGGGCGAATGGCCGGCGACGGCCACCACGCCGGTCACCGCGGCCGCCAGCCCCCCCTGCCAGGCGAAGGCGTGGATGGCGGAGACCAGCCGCGCCTGGGCCAGCAGCACGAAGGAGGTGAACAGCACGATGGCCGCCAGCACCAGTACCAGCTGCTGCAGCAGCGGAAGCTGGGTGATGCTCATGCCCCCACCTCCAGGATCACGTGGCCGAGCAGCCCGAGCAGGGCCAGCAGCAGGGCGAGGTTGAGGAAGGCCGGGGCGCGGAACAGGCGCATCTTGGCCAGCACCGTCTCGGCCAGCGCCAGCGCCGCGCCGAGCGCCAGCAGCTTGAGCGCGACGGCGGCCAGCCCCAGGACGAGATCCGCCGGAGCGAGGCTCCCGGCGATGCCCCAGGGCAGGAAGATGTTGGCGATGAGCACGCCGTAGAGCAGCAGCTTGACCTGGGCCGCCCACTCCATCAGCGCCAGGTGCCGCCCGGAGTACTCCAGGATCATCGCCTCGTGGATCATGGTCAGCTCGAGGTGGGTGGCCGGGTTGTCCACCGGGATGCGGCCGGTCTCCGCCAGCGCCACCAGGACGAGCGCCCCGAGGGCGAACAGGTAGGAGGGGCGCAGCACCAGGCCGCCGGCGAGCTGGGCGTCCACCACGCTCGCCAGGTTGGTGCTGTGGGCGGTCATGGCCAGGGTGAAAACCGCCATCAGCATGGCCGGCTCCGCCAGGGCGGAGACCAGCATCTCCCGCGAGGCGCCCATGCCGCCGAAGGCCGTGCCCACGTCCATCCCCGCCAGCGCCAGGAAGAAGCGCGCCAGCGCCAGCAGCCCCACCACCACGATGATGTCGGCGATCGCCGCGGTGGGCAGCGCCACCGCCACCAGGGGCACGGCGGACGCCGCCAGCCAGGTGGCGATGAAGACCACGTAGGGAGCGGCGCGGAACAGGACCGAGGCGGTGTGGGCCACCCGCACCTCCTTGCCCAGCAGCTTGTAGAGATCGCGGTAGGGCTGCAGCAGCGGCGCACCGCGGCGGTTCTGCAGCCACGCCTTGACCTTACGCACCCAGCCCACGAGCAGCGGCGCCAGCGCCGCGAACAGCAGCGCCTGCAGCAGGGCCAGCCCCCAACTCGAGGCGATCAGGAGATAATCCATAGCAGCACCAGCAGGGTGGAGAGGGTCCAGCCGAGATAGATGCGCACGTTGCCTGACTGCAGGCGGACGATGCGGGCCGCGGCCGACTCCACGGCACGGACGACCGGGGCATAGAACAGGCCCCAGGCCCGATCGCCCACCACGAGCCGGTGGCGCAGCAATCCGTTCTCCCGCTGCTCGACCCGCTCCTCGATGCGGAACAGCAGGGCGAAGACCCGGCGCAGGGGCTGGGCGAAGGCGGTGGCGGTGTACTGCATGCGCGCCCCGGGCGGCGCGAAGCCGCAGTCCCAGGGATCGCAGCGCCGCGCCCGGCGCAGCGTGCCGCGCCGCGCCGCCCACACCGCCAGCAGCGCCAGGACCAGCAGCACGAAGGCGATCAGCGGCGCGCCGTAGCTCGCCGTCGCGGGCGCCACCGGCGTCAGCCAGAGCCAGCCGTGGGCGGTGGCCTCGGGCAGCCCCTGGCCCAGGATCTGGCGCGGCACGGCCTCGATCAGATCGACCACGCGGGTGGGCAGCACGCCGAAGAGCAGGCACAGGAAGGCCAGCACGCCCTGCCCGGCGCGCATCCCGAGCGGCACCTGCCGGGCCCGGCGCACGTGGCGGCTGCGGGCCTGGCCGAGAAAGGCCACGCCGTAGACCTTGACGAAGCAGGCCGCGGCCAGCGCCCCGGTGAGCGCCAGCATCGCCGCGGCGATGGGGATGAGGCTGCGCAGCACGCCGCTCTCCAGCTGCCAGGCCTGCAGGGCCGCCTGGAAGGTCAGCCACTCGGAGACGAAGCCGTTGAAGGGCGGCAGGGCCGAGATGGAGAGGGTGCCCACCAGGAAGAACAGCCCGGTCCAGGGCATGCGCCGCAGCAGCCCGCCCATCTGGTCGAGATCCCGCTCGTGGGTGCTGTGCAGAATCGCCCCCGCGCCGAAGAACAGCAGCCCCTTGAACAGGGCGTGGTTGATGGCGTGGTAGAGGGCCGCCACGAACGCCAGCGCCGCCAGCAGGCCCTGCCCCGTGCCCTGGAACACCAGCGCGAGCCCCAGGCCGATGAAGATGATGCCGAGGTTCTCCACGGAGGAGTAGGCCAGCAGGCGCTTGAGGTCGTTCTGCACCAGCGCGTAGAGCACCCCCAGCAGGGCCGACAGGCTGCCCACGGCGGTGACCGCCACCCCCCACTGCCAGTGGGCCTCGCCGATGAGATCGAAGACGAAGCGGATGAAGCCGTAGACGGCCACCTTGAGCATCACCCCGGACATCAGCGCGGAGATGTGCGACGGCGCCACGGGATGGGCCTCCGGCAGCCAGGCGTGCAGGGGCACCAGGCCCGCCTTCATGCCGAAGCCGAGGAACGCCAGGCTGAAGGCGACGCTGGCCCAGCCGAAGGAGAGCGGCGCGGCGCGCATGGCCTCGAAGCCGAAGCCGCCGCCGAAGGAGGCCAGCACGCCGTAGCCGAGCAGGATGGCGAGCCCGCCCACGTGGGCCATCAGCAGGTAGAGAAACGCGGCCCGGCGGTTGGCGGGGTTGTCGTGGTGGAAGACCACGAGGAAGTAGGAGGAGAGCGACATCACCTCCCAGGCCACCATGAACAGGAAGGCGTCGTCGGCCAGCACCACCAGCAGCATCCCGGCGAGGAACAGCCCGGCGAAGCCGCCCAGCACCGGCAGGGGATCGCGGCCGCGCTCGAAGCCGCGCACGTAGGCGGGCCCGTAGAGGCCGACGGCGAAGGTCACCACGCCGATCAGGGCCAGGAAGAACCCGGACAGGGCGTCCAGCCGCACCTGCCACGGCAGCCACGGCAGCCCCAGGGGCAGCACCGCGGTGGACACTTCCCCCCGCACCAGGGCCACCAGCCCGGCGGCCACCGCCGCCGCCCCCGCCAGCCCGAACAGGGGCAGCACCAGGAGCCGCAGCAGGCGCGGCGCGCGGATGGTCAGGGCCGAGGCCAGGGCCGAGGCCAGCGCCAGGCCCACCGCCAGCGCGGCGAGATCGAGCCCGATGGCCATGGTCAGGCGCCCTCCTCCCCCGGCGGCGGGGTCTTCAGGCGCACGCCGCGCCCGCCGCCGGCGCTGGCCGCGCCATCGCCGATCAGCTCCACCCCGGCCCGCTCCAGGGCCTCGACCACCTTCACCACCGAGTCCACGTTGCCGCGGACCTGGGCGCCGGTGCTGGCCTCCATGCGCTGGATGGTGGGCAGCGACAGGCCCGCCGCCTCGGCCAGGCTGCGCTGGTCCATCCCCAGGAGCGCCCGGGCGGCGCGGATCTGGGCCGCGATTATCATGTCATATGCATCTCTTATAATGTTTGATGCATCAATATAAATGTATGAACAGTTAATTATCAAGTATCCAGCATACTCGATGATCGTCTCCCCCGGCGCCGGCGCCGGGGCGAGGGGAATCCGCCGCCGGGCGCCCAAAGTGCAGCCGCAGTCACTGTCCCGGCCCACGGGGCGGATTAGACTGGACAAACGGAGCGCCGATCCGGGAAACCGCCATGTCCGACCACACCATCCGCTACCGCTTCCAGTCCGACACCGCCGAGCCGGCCGAGGCCCGCTTCGAGCTGGAGCTCGATCCGCAGCGGCTCGAACCCCGCCGGGTAGCGGCGGATGACCTGCCGCGCTGGGTGGAGCTCGACTACTACCAGTGCGCCCACTGTCCGCTGCGGCCCGACAGCCACCCCCACTGCCCCCTGGCCCTCTCCCTCCTGCCCCTGGTGACCGAGATCGGCCACTGGCGCTCCTACCTGCCGGTGCACCTGGAGGTGACCACCGACGAGCGGACCGTCTCGGCCGAGACCACCGCCCAGGAGGCCATCAGCTCGCTGATGGGCCTGCTGATCGCCACCAGCGGCTGCCCCCATACCCGTTTTCTCAAGCCGATGGCGCGCTTCCACCTGCCCCTGTCGAGTCCCGACGAGACCTTCTACCGGGTGGTGTCCATGTACTCGCTGGCGCAGTATTTCCGCGGCCGGCACTGGCTGCCGGTGGATTTCGGCTTCGACGCCCTGTTCGAGCGCTACGAGGCCCTGGGGGCGGTGAACGACGCGGTGGTGAACCGGCTGCGGGCGGCCACCCGGGAGGACGGCACCCTGAACGCCATCGTCATGCTCGACGCCCTGACCCAGTACGTGCCCACCTCGCTGGAGGACTCGCTGGCCGAGCTCGAACACCTGTTCCACGGCTATCTGAAGGAGCCCCCGGAAGGGGGCCAGGCGTGAGGCGCGAACGACGGGAATGACCCCGGTCCGGGCACGGCCGCCCGGACCGGGAGAGAGGATCAGCGGACTTCCAGCTCCTCGGCCTGGCGCCGGGCGGAAACCGCCCCGGCGTTGTCGCCGAGCTTCATCCGCACCAGGGCGATGAGGCGCCAGTTGCGGGCCCGCAGGGTGTTGTCGGGGCCGGCGAGGGCGTCGGACTTGCGCGCCAGCTGCTCGGCCTGCTGCAGCTGACCCTGGCGGAAGCGCACCGTGGCCAGTTCATACCAGACCCGGGCATTGCGCGGCTCGATGCGCACGGCGCGCTCCAGGCTGGCCGCCGCCTCGGCGAGGCGATCGGCGTTCTGCTGCTCGCGCGCGGTCTCCAGCAGGGCCACCACCGCCGGGCTGGCGGGACCGGCCGGAGCCGGTTCCGGGCGCGCGGCCGGTGCCGCGGCCGGGCCGGGAGCGGTGGCCGGGGCGTCGTAATAGCCGGCGCTGCCCGCGGGCTGCCCGGGCGGCAGGGGCCGGGCGGGCGTCACGGTCCATGCCCCGGCCGGCGCGGTCGTGGCGCCGGACGCCTCCTCCACGGGGGCCGGACGGGGCGCCGGCTCACCGCGATGGACGCTGCGGTCCTCCACCGGGACGCCGCCATAGGGAGCGCTGGCGCAGCCGGTCAGGGCGAGAAGCATCAGGCAGGCCGTTCCCAGGCCCGTGTTCGTCGTCATCTTGACCGTCATCTGGCATGACCTCTTCGGGTTCCACGGTTGCCACAGGGTGCAGGGGGAATGTTACCACCACGCCGGACCCGCGGAACCGCGGAAGACGAATACAAGAACAGAAAGACCTTTAACCGCAGATTACGCTGATTGTCCGCTGATCAAGGAAGGCGCGTCGGCAATCCGGGCGGCGGGACCGGACCGCGGGGATGAAACGGTGCCGGTCCCGGCCCAGACCTTCGGCGGCACGGGCATCCGGCAGGCGGGGAACCGGTCGGCGGCCCGCACAGGGGCACGACGAAAATCCCCGTACAGCAACGCAATCTGCGGCAGTTCCCGTCTTTTCGATGCTTCAGCGGAACAGCTCGCGGAACCAGTCCACCATGCCGTCCACGGACTCCCGCAGGTCGCCGCCCGGGCCGCCGCCGCAGGGGGAGTACTCCACCGGCACGGTGCCCTCGGCGAAGGGCAGCTCCACCGCGCCGGGGCAGTCCGAACCGCTCAGCCGGCCCAGCCCGTCCACCCAGCGGTAGCTGATGCCGGCGGGCACCACCGGCCGCAGGGGCTGGGGATGGAGCGACTCCATCACGTCGCCCCACACCTGCATCGCCCCGGTGGCGCCGGTGAGACCGGCGGGAGTGTTGTCGTCGCGGCCCACCCAGGCCACCGCCAGGTAGTCGCCGGTGAAGCCGGCGAACCAGCTGTCACGCAGCTCGTCGGTGGTCCCGGTCTTGCCCGCCGGGGCGATGGACGCCCCCAGCCGCGCCCCGGCGCTGCGGCCGGTGCCCGAGCGCATCACCTCCTGCATGGCCGCAGTAATCAGGAACGCCGGGGCCGGCTGCACCGCCTGCTCCACCGCCAGCGGATAGCGCCCCAGCGGCTGGCCGTCGGCGTCCAGCACCTCGCGGATGGCCCGCAACGGCGTGCGGAATCCCCCCGCCGCCAGGGTCTCGTAGACCTGCGTCACCTCCAGCGGCGAGAGCTCCAGCGCGCCGAGCAGCACCGAGGGATAGGCGGGGATGTTCCGGTCCACCCCCAGGCGGTG
>JAQVKR010000106.1 GCA_028694565.1 Gammaproteobacteria bacterium
CACGGCCAGGTTCTGGATGTGGGGGGTCTTGGAGCCGAGGATGGTGACGATCTTGTTGGCCTTGCGCTGGTACTCGAGCGCCTGCAGGTAGTGGGCCGCGGCCAGCAGGTTGACCTCCGGGGGCAGCTTCATGGCCGGGTGGCCCCAGTAGCCGTTGGCGAAGATGCCGAGCTGGCCGGAGCTGACGAAGGTCCTGAGCCGTTCCTGGACGGCGCGCATCTCCTGTTCGCTGTTGAGATGCCAGTCCGAGAGGCTCTGGGCCAACTGGGCCGTCTGCTTCGGGTCGGCGTCCAGCGCCGAGACGATGTCCACCCAGTCCAGCGCCGAGAGGTGGTAGAAGTGGACGATGTGATCATGCAGCGAATGGGCCGCCATGATCATGTTGCGGATGTACTGGGCGTTGAGCGGCACCTCCAGGTCGAGCGCGTTCTCCACCGCGCGCACCGAGGTGATGGCGTGCACCGTGGTGCACACGCCGCAGATGCGCTGGGTGAACACCCAGGCGTCGCGCGGATCGCGCCCCTGCAGGATGAGCTCGATGCCGCGCCACATCTGGCCCGAGGCCCAGGCCTTGGAGACCTTGCCCTCATTGATCTCGCAGTCGATGCGCAGGTGGCCTTCGATGCGGGTGACAGGATCGACGATGATGCGGTTGGTCATGGTTCCCCCAAGTGTCCGGTCGGCTGCCATCACGCGTGTTTGGCCAGCACGGGAAGCTTCTTCACGAATACCAGGTAGAGCAGGATCTCGATGGAAAAGATGCCCACGGTCACGAGCATCTCCGGCACCGACGGGAAGTAGTGCCAGGTGCCGTTCACCGGTTCGTAGCCCACCAGGTAGGAGTTGATGCGGAACAGGATGCCGGCCATGAGCAGGGTCACCGCCGCGACGAACTGCGCCCGCGCGCTGCGCCGGGCCTGCTGGCGGGCCAGCAGGGCGAGGCCGCCGATGAACAGCGCCGACTCCAGCAGGAACATGTTGGCCTGCAGATCGCCGGCGAGGGCATGACCGAGGGCGCCGCGGAACAGCAGGTCGCCGAGGCGCACCGCCAGGAAGATGGCGCCCACCGCCAGGATCACCCGGTTGAGGCGTCCCATGAGGCCGGTTTCCAGCTGCCGGCGCAGGCCGAGCGCCGAGAGCACCGACTCGAAGGGCACCAGCGCCAGGCCCATGAGAATGGCCGAGCTCAGGTAGAGCAGGGGCAGGAACTGGGTCTGCCAGAGGGGGGAGACCTTGTGTCCCAGGATGACGATGGCGGTGCCGAGGGACGACTGGTGCATGGTGGGCAGCAGCACGCCCAGGGCGATGATGATGAACAGCACCCGGCTCAGCTTTTCGCGCGCGTTGTGGAGGCCGAAGCGCTCCAGGAACGTGGGCGCGAACTCGATCCAGAGCACGGTGATGTAGCCGGCCACGCACAGCGCGATCTCCCACATCACCGAATTGGGCTGGGCGTACCAGGGCAGGAACAGGTTGTAGAAGTTCCAGTAGCGGCCCAGGTCGAACATCACCGCGATGCCGGCGAGCGTGTAGCCGAACAGGCTCGCCATGACCGCCGAGCGGACGATGGGGTGGTATTCGCCGCGGTTGAGGATGTAGACGATGAGCGACACCGCGTAGCCGGCGCAGCCGAAGGCGGTGCCGATGACGATGTCGATGATCACCCAGATGCCCCAGGGATAGCCGTCGTTCAGGTTGGTGACCGCGCCCAGTCCATAGACGAACCGGCCGGCCAGGAGGGCCAGGGCGATTGCCGCGAGGAAGGCCAGGACCAGGAACGGGGCCGTGACCAGGCGGCCGCCGACGGGTGCGTGTGCATGGGCGCTCATGAGTCCTTCTCCTCCTTCTGCGCGGCGGCGTCCGGCTCCGTGTCCTCGTCGGTGAACAGGGGGTCGTCGGCCTGGTTCCGCTTGATGTTGCGCCGCGCCAGGAAGACGAGGCCGCCAAGCAGGAGGGCCGGTCCGGCCATCCCCTTGTAGAGGGTGTGCTGAACGCCTTCGGAGAGCGTGGGGTAGCCCACGTCGGGCACGTCGGTGGGCAGGCCCAGCCTGTCGAAGGGAACGCCCGAGAGGTACATCACCTGGGTCCCGCCCAGTTCCCGGTCACCGTAGAGGTGCTGCTGGTAGTCGCCCACGGTCGCCACGTGGGTGGGGCGATCGGAGCCGATCTCCCCGCGCGGGAACTCCAGCTCGGTCCCCGGCGCGGCGTCGAGCCGGCGCCGCGCCTCCGCCTTGAGCTGCTCCACGGGGCCGAACAGGGAGGCGCCGGTGGGGCAGACGTCGCAGCAGGCCGGGATGCCGCCCTCGGCCAGCAGGTGGCTGCAGAGCTGGCACTTGCCGATCTGTCCGAAGGGATCGTTGTATTCGTAGCGCGGGACGCCGAAGGGGCAGGAGTAGACGCAATAGCGGCAGCCGATGCAGAGGCTCGGATCGTGACTCACCAGCCCGGTGAGTGGATCCTTGTGCATCGCCGAAACCGGGCAGGCGGAGACGCAGGAGGGGTCCACGCAGTGCAGGCAGTGGCGCTTGACGAAGGCGTAGCCGTTCTCGGCCCGATCCTTCTCGGCCCGGGTGCCGTTCACGTAGGCCTTGATGATGTTGTAGGTGGTGGGCGAGAGGTCCAGCGGCGTGTCCCAGGTGCCGGTGTTCCACTCGCCGCCCTCGGGCAGGCGTTCCGGCGGGAGATCGTTGGCCTCCTTGCAGGCGCTCATGCAGGCCTTGCAGCCGATGCACAGGGTGGAGTCGTAGAGCATGCCGATGGCCTGGGGGGGCATCGACTTCGGCTCGCGCATCAGCGCGGCCTGTCCGGTGGCCGGGGCCGCTGCCGCCAGCACTGCTGTCGCCTTGAGAAAGTCGCGTCGTTTCATTGCCGCTCCCCCGTCATTCCGGATTGCCGGAATCGGCGTGTTCCCCGCTCTCTGCCTGCTCGGCCTTGCCCAGGCGGCTGGCGAAGACGGCTCCGGCGCCGATGGCCGCGCCGCCGAGCCCCGCGGCCAGCGCGGCGGCTCCCGGGGTGATCCCCTGGCCCTTGTCCTCGGCGATGCGGGCGAAGGCGGTGGGCGGTGACACCGTCTTCAGCTCGGCCAGGGCGTGGATGGGCTTGGTGAACCCGACGCCCTCCTCGGTGCAGCCGAAGCAGGGGTGGCCGGTGCCCACCGGCCAGGCGCCGGGGCCCACGTCGCCGAACAGGATGGTGGGGCAGTTGGCGTAGGTCTCGGGGCCCTTGCAGCCGATCTTGTACAGGCACCAGCCCTGGCGGTGGCCCTCGTCCCCGAACTCCAGGGCGAAGCGGCCGGCGTCGAAGTGGGGCCGGCGCTCGCAGTTTTCGTGGATGAGGCGGCTGTAGGCGAACTTGGGACGGTTTTTGTGATCCAGCTCGGGCAGCTTCCCGAAGGTGATGAAATGCAGCACCGTGGCGAGGAAGTTGTAGGGGTTCGGCGGGCAGCCGGGAATGTTGAGCACCGTCTTGTCGGTGAGAATCTTCTGCACCCCGACCGCGCCGGTGGGGTTGGGTCCGCTGGATGGGATGCCGCCCCAGGAGGCGCAGGAGCCGATGGCGATGATGGCCGCCGCGCCGGCCGCGGCCTCCACGACGTGCTCCTGCATGGTGCGGTTGGCCACCTTGCAGTAGATGCCGCCGTCCTTGGTGGGGATGGAACCGTCCACCACCAGCACGTAGCTGCCGTGGTTGGCCTTCATGGAGGCGTGCCGCGCCGCCTCGGCCTGGTGGCCCGCGGCGGCCTGCAGGGTTTCGTTGTAATCCAGCGAAATGGCTTCCAGGATCAGGTGTTCGAGGGTGGGATGGGTGGATCGCAGCAGCGACTCGGTACAGCCGGTGCACTCCTGGGCCGACAGCCAGACGACGGGCGGCCGCCCGGGGGCGGTGGCCGCCTCGGCGATGCGCACGCCCAGGGCGGGCGAGAGGCCCAGCGTGGCCGCGACCCCGGTACAGAACTGGATAAATTCCCGGCGGCTGACCCCCCCGATACCACTGTTCAGTTCACCATCCATTGTCATGCTCCGCGCGTGGGTCGCGGCGGCGGTACGGGCCGCGACGGCTAATCACCGATGATCGAAATGGGTGTAGCAAGGGCCATACCAGAGCATTCAACTGGGTCGCTTGGCGGAGAAAGTGCCGGTGAAACAGCCGGATAGATTCCGGCGGTCTCAATCCCGGGATGAAAAGGGTGGAAAGAGTGTTTGCAGGTGTAGCAGTGGGGTTGTCACCGGCCCGCTCCGGCGGGGCGCGCCGGGGCGATTCCCGGCGCGGCCTCAGTCGCCCTGTTCCAGCCGGTTGCGCCCGGACCAGTCCTGGGCGAACTGGCGCGCGGAGCGGCCGCTGCGGGAGCCGCGGGCGAGGGCCCACTGCAGGGCCGCGCGGCGGATGGGCTCGGGTGCCGAGCAGTCCACCTGGTAGACGCCGAGCCAGTGGAAGACGATGTCCAGGTACTGGTCCTGGTTGAAGGGGTAGAAGGAGAGCCAGAGCCCGAAGCGCTCGGAGAGGGAAATCTTCTCCTCCACCGCCTCGCCATGGTGGATCTCGGTCTCCACCACCCGCGCCTCGAGGTTCTCGTGCATGTATTCGGGCAGCAGATGGCGGCGGTTGGAGGTGGCGCAGATGAGGAGGTTCTCGGGCGGGGCGGCCACCGAGCCGTCGAGCAGGCTCTTCAGCGCCTTGTAGCTGGCGTCGTCGGCCTCGAAGGAGAGATCGTCGGAGAAGATCAGGAAGCGCTCGGGCCGGCCGCGCAGCAGCTCGGCGATATCGGGCAGATCCTCGAGATGGGGCTTGTCCACCTCCACCAGGCGCAGCCCGTGCCCGGCGTAGGCGTGGAGCAGGGCCTTGACGAGGGAGGACTTGCCGGTTCCGCGGGAGCCCCACAGCAGGACGTTGTTGGCCGGCAGGCCGGCGACGAACTGGCGGATATTGCGCTCCAGCGCCTCCTTCTGGGGCGCGATGTCGCGCAGGTCCTCGAGCCGGATGGGATGGGGCTGCGACACCGGTTGCAGGTGGCCGTGCCCGCCCCGGCGGCGCCAGCGGTAGGCGCTGGCGCTCCAGTCCGTGTCCGGCGCGCCGGCGGGAAGCAGCTGTTCGAGTCGCGCCAGCAGTTCCTCGGCGCGGTCGATGAGTCGGTCCAGGTCGGCCATGTGTTCTCCCTCCAGCGGGTCCTCTGCGGCTAATCATCCAGCCGCGGCAGGATGCGCACGGTCTTCACGGCGTTGCCGGTGGTCTGGACGATCTCGATGGGGTAGCCCGCCAGCTTGAGGCTGGTCCCGGCCTCCGGGATGTCCTCCAGGTACTCCAGCACCAGGCCGTTGAGGGTCTTGGGGCCGTCGGTGGGCAGGTCCAGCCCCTCCAGCCGGTTCAGCTCGCGGATGGTCACCCCGGCGTCCACCAGCAGGCTGCCGTCATCCTGGGGGTGGATGTCGCGGCTCAGCGCCGAGACGTCGGTGGTGAACTCGCCGATGATCTCCTCGAGGATGTCTTCCAGGGTCACCAGGCCCTGGATGTCGCCGTATTCATCCACCACCAGGCCGATGCGGCGGCGGCTGCGCTGGAAGTTGAGCAGCTGCCGGTGCAGCGCCGTGCCCTCGGGGACGTAGTAGGGCTCGCGCACCAGCCCGATGAGTCGCTCCTTGTCGAAGACGCTGGTGCCGAGCAGCGACAGCACGTTGCGGGCATGGAGGATGCCCACCACGTCGTCGATGCTGTCGCGGTAGACGGGCAGCCGGGTGTGCTGGCAGTGGATCAGCTGCTCCAGGATCTCCTCCCACTCATCCTCCAGATCGATGCCCACCACCTCGTTGCGGGGCACCATGATGTCCTCCACCGTCACCTTCTCCAGGTCGAGGATGTTGAGCAGCATCTCCTGGTGGCGCCGGGGGATGAGGGCGCCGGCCTCGTTGACCACCGTGCGCAGTTCCTCGCTGCTGAGGCTGTGGCTGGGCGCCTGATCGGCGGAGACGCCGATCACCCGCAGAACGCCGTTGGCCAGCATGTTGACCGCCCAGACCAGAGGGTAGAGCAGCCGCTGGAGCACCATCAGCACGGCGCTGGCGGGGAAGGCCACCCGCTCGGGGTGCAGGGCGGCGACGGTCTTGGGGGCCACCTCGGCGAAGATCAGGATCACCAGGGTCAGCAGGCCGGCGGCGATGGCGATGCCCGCCTCGCCGAACAGGCGCAGGGCGATGACCGTGGCGATGGAGGAGGCGAGGATGTTGACGAAGTTGTTGCCGATGAGGATGAGGCCGATGAGCCGGTCGGGCCGCTCCAGCAGGCGCTGGGCGCGCACGGCGCCGCGCAGCCTCTTCTCCGCCAGGTGGCGCAGCCGGTAGCGGTTCAGCGACATCATCCCCGTCTCGGAGCCGGAAAAGAAGGCGGACAGGAGGATGAGGACCAGCAGGGCGCCGAACAGGACGCTCAGGGGGGCATCGCTCAAGGTGATTGACCTCGGAGTCGTTGGTGTCCCGAACGCTCAGCGCTGCAGGATCAGCTCCAGCACCAGCTTGCTGCCGAAGTAGGCCAGGGCCAGGAAGCCGAAGCCCAACAGGGTCCAGCGCACCGCGGTGCGGCCGCGCCAGCCGAAGCGGTAGCGCCCCCACAGCAGCACGGCGAACACCAGCCAGGCGATGATGGACAGCACCGTCTTGTGCACCAGGTGCTGGGCGAAGATGTCGTCGATATAGAGCACCCCGGTGACCAGGGACAGGCCCAGCAGGATGAAGCCGGCCCAGATCATCTGGAACAGCAGCGTTTCCATGGTCTGCAGCGGCGGCAGCGCGCGCACGAAGCCGCCCGGCTGGCGGTTGCGCAGGTGCCGGTGCTGCAGCGCCAGCAGCAGCGCCTGCAGCGCCGCGATGGTCAGCAGGCTGTAGGAGAGGATGGAAATCAGGATGTGGCTGAGCAGTTCCGGGCTGCGGATGTCGTGCACGATGTGGTGCATCGGAAACAGCAGCGCGGCGATGATGGTGACGGCCGCGAGCGGGAGGATGGCGATCCCGACATTCTCCATCGGCATGCGCAGGGAGCCGAGCAGCACCAGGAGGGTCATGATCCAGGCCAGCAGGGAGGCGACATTGAAGAAGCTCAGGTCGCGGTCCATCCCCACGTGGATCCACTGGTAGAGCAGGAGTCCGTGCAGCACCGCGGCCAGCAGGCCGGGGACGAGGACGGGCAGCTTGGGCAGATCCGGCCTGCGCGTGAGCCGCCACGCCAGCAGGGTGCCGGAGGTGAGGTAGAGGACGATGCTGGCGGTGCTGGTGAGCGCGGTATTCATGCTTCCTGCTGTCAGTGCACGACTGCGGCGATGATCGCATATCTCCATCCTCCAGAGAAGGCTTGCACCGGGCGGGGGACGGGCGGGGCGTGACGGGCGCTGGAAGCGGGCGCCTCCGCCCCCGGCGTCAATCGCCGGGCCGCGCGACCCGCGCACGCCCCTGACCGGGCGGCGGACTTCGGGTATAATCCCGCCTCTTAGGCCAACTCCCGGCGAGAATCCCGACGACCCATGTTCGAAAACCTGACCGAACGGCTCGGCCGCACCCTGAAAAACCTCCGCGGCCAGGGGCGCCTGACCGAGGACAATATCAAGGACGCCCTGCGCGAGGTGCGCATGGCGCTGCTGGAGGCCGACGTGGCCCTCCCGGTGGTGCGCGATTTCATCGACCGGGTGCGCGAGCGCTCGGTGGGCCAGGATGTCATGCAGAGCCTCACCCCGGGCCAGGCCCTGGTGCGGGTGGTGCGCGACGAGCTGGTCCGGGTCATGGGCGAGTACAACGACGAGCTCGACCTCAGCGCCCGCCCGCCCGCGGTCATCCTCATGGCCGGCCTGCAGGGCTCGGGCAAGACCACCAGCGTGGCGAAGCTCGCCCGCTGGCTGAAGGAGCGGCGCAAGAAGTCGGTGCTGGTCACCAGCGCCGACATCTACCGTCCCGCGGCCATCGAGCAGTTGCGCACCCTGG
>JAQVKR010000107.1 GCA_028694565.1 Gammaproteobacteria bacterium
GACGTGCGCTATTCCGATCTGCCGCGGCCAGGGCCCGGGGCTCGTCGGTGCCGATGCGGTAACGCCGGCCCTAGGCGAGGGCGATCTCCACCGCCTCCAGGCCGTAGACGTTGAACAGCCAGCCGTGGGGCGTGTAGCGGACGCCCCAGCCGTAGTACCAGCGGTTGCGCACCGGTTCCGCCGCGGTGATCTCCGCCAGCGGGAAGGTCCGGCGGATCAGCCCGACGCCGAAGCGCAGGTCCACCCCGCGCGGGTCCACCTCCACCGTCAGGCGCCAGAACAGCAGCAGGGCCGGAACCAGAATCGCGAGCGCCACGCCCAGCGCCGGGTGCCAGCCCTTCACGGCGATGACCGCCAGCACCACCAGCGCGGCCCCGCCCAGCAGAACCACCTGCAGGGTGCCGAACTGGACGTGGCGGTAGTGGACGGTCATGGAGAGTCAGGCGCCGAAGACCCGCTCCATCACCTCGAGGGCGAAGCGGGCCGAGACGGTGGCGGGGCCACCGCCCATCTCCATGCCCACCTCCACCGCCTCGAGCACCTCCTCCGGCGTGGCGCCGGCGAGCGCCGCCTGCTCGATATGCCACTGCATGCACGACTCGCAGTCGATGGTCACGGAGATGCCGACGGCGATGAGCTCCTTGTGCCGCCTCGCCAGCGCACCGTCGCCGAAGGCCGCCCGCTCCATGTCGAGGAAGGCGGCATAGACGCCCGATTTGAGCTCCAGCAGGCGCTGGTGCGCCCGCCTGCGCCGGCGCGACATCTCGTCGAATCTGTCCATCCGCGGCTTCTGTGGCGAATTCTCCGGTTCAGAAATTGTAGCGCTTGCCCTCCGTGGACCAGAGGTAGAGCCGTTCGCTGAAGGGCAGGGTCATGATGATGCGGGCCGATTTCTTGATTCCGGCCACGACCTCGCCGCGGCAAAGCAGGGATACCTCGTGCCTGGTCCGGTTGCAGATGGCGTCTGCGCTCTCCACGAAATGATGTCCCTCGAGCCGGTTGATGACCAGCGTCTCGCCGTCGCTCCGATTCTCGACCGGAAGAATCACGAACAGCGTGAACTGCGTGTAGGCCACGTAGAGGAAAAAGCCCAGCAGCACGAGCGACAACAACGAGGTATTGCGCTTTTTCGACATATCCCTTGCACCTCCAGAGTGTAACCATCGCCCGTCCCGGACGATCAGCAATGCCCCTTGCTATTCAGTAGCATAGGATACTCCAACGGTACAAAGCGCGAACTTCGTCATGCATCGGCGTCCACGGCCGCGAACATGGCCGGGATCAGCCGGCGACACCCGGGGGGGAGCGCAGCATCCGCCGCCCGTAGGTGAGCTGCACCAGGCCGGTGTCGAAGGTGCGGGCCTCCTTCAGGCGCAGGGTGCGGGTCGGGTGCCCTCCCTGGAACAGGGGTATGCCCTCGCCCAGGACCAGGGGGTGGACCGAGAGCACGAACTCGTCCACCAAGTCGCGCTCCAGGAAGGCGTGCGCCAGCCGCGCACCGCCCACCAGCCAGATATCGCGCCCCGGCCGCGCGCGCAGGGCGGCGATGAAGTCGGCCGGGTTGTCCGCCACGAAGGAGACATGGGCGTCCCGCTGGCCGGCGCGGGTGCGGGAGAAGACGTAGCCCCGGGTGTCGGCATAGGGATAGTCGCCGAAGGTGAGCAACTGCTCGTAGGTCGCCCGCCCCATCAGCACCGTGTCGATGCCGGCGTAGAAGGCCCGGTAGCCGTAGTCCTGGTCGGTGAACAGCCAGTCCACCGCCCCGTCCGGCCGCGCGACGCAGCCGTCGAGGCTGGTGGCGATGAAGAGAATGACCCTGCGCATGGGATATCCACCCGCGACGCCCATACGGAAAGTGTAGCGGAAGCCGGCGCGGACCGGCCGCGCCGCGCGGAATCACCGCCTCCGGCTCACCCCCCGTCCGCGAGGGCCTCGAGCGCCGGGCCGCTGACGCGAAAGCCGGTCCACTCCTCCAGCGGCTCGCCGCCGAGGGCGCGGTAGAAATCGATGGCCGGCGCGTTCCAGTCCAGCACCGACCACTCCAGCCGCCCGCAGCCGCGCTCGCGCGCCAGGGCCGCCAGCCGCACCAGCAGGGCCTTGCCGATGCCGTGGCCCCGGTAGTCCGGGCGCACGTAGAGGTCCTCCAGGTAGATGCCCGGACGGGCGAGGAAGGTGGAAAAGTTGTGGAAAAACAGCGCGAACCCGGCCGCCGCGCCCCCGTGCTCGGCGATCAGCACCTCGGCCATCGGCCGGGCGCCGAACAGCCAGGCGTGCAGCGCCGCCTCGTCCGCCACCACCTCGTGGGCCAGCTGTTCGTAGGCGGCCAGTTCGTGGATGAAGGCGAGGATCCGGGGCACGTCCCCGGGAGTGGCGAAGCGCAGGCGGGTGCCGGCCGGGTTGCCGCCGTCGATGCTGTCCATGGGGATTTCCGTCTCGGGAGGGGCCATGGTCGCGCAGGATAACCCATGCGGCCCGGAGAGAAAGCCCCCGGCTTCGCGGTCCGGCCCGCGGGGCCGCTACCCGGCGGGATCCCCGCTGCCGGGGCGGGAGAGAATTCCCTTCAGCCGGGCCGTGCCGATGACCTGCAGCACGTAGCCGACGCCGACGAAGAACACCACCGAGGCCAGCAGGCTGGCCTTGACGGGGTCCATCTGTCCGGCGTCCTCACGCACGATCACAATCACCACGCAGGCCACCGCCGCCAGGTAGGAGAGCACGGAGGTCGCGATGGCAATCTTCTGTCCGAGGGTTTTCATAGGCATGTCGTGCCGTCGTCAGCGCCATCCGCCACCCGCGGCGGCAGAAAAAACGGCCCGCGCTTGTCGCGGGCCGAAGCGAGTAGCAATCCGAGAATCGAAAAGGATTCCAGGACAGGTTAGCCGCGCCCGCCGGCCGCGCCTTGACCTGCCTCAAGCGCCCGGCAGGGGCTTGAGCGGATCGTCGCCCCCCTCGGCGGCCAGCTCCGACAGCGCCTCGCCCGTGAGGCGGTAGATGTTCCACTCGTCCTTGGCCATGGCGCCCGCGGCCTCGTAGAAGGCCGCCGCCCGCTCGTCGTGGGCCAGCACCCACCACTCCAGGCGGCCGCAGCCGCGCGCGCGGGTCAGCCGCGCCAGGTAGGCCAGCAAGCTGCGCCCGACGCCTTCCCCCCGCCACCGGGGACGCACGTAGAGGTCCTCCAGGTGCAGTCCGCAGCGGCCACGGAAGGTGGAGAAGATATCGTAGAACAGGGCGAAGCCCGCCACCTCGCCGCCGATCTCCGCGAACACCACCTCGGCGCTGGGCCGCGGGCCGAACAGCGCCTCGCCCAGGCTCTCCTCGGTGGCCACCACCTCGTGGGAGAGCTCCAGGAACTCGGCCAGCTCCTGGAACATCTCCAGGACCCGGGGCACATCCCGCGCCCGCGCCGGAACGATTCGCAGTGTTCGGTCCCCACCCATGTCACGCGCCCCGGTGATGGCCGCCGCCCGCGGCCGGCGCGGCGCTCACAGCAGCACCTTCAGCTTGCGCCCCCCGGTGACCGCGAAACCCTCCCGCTCGTAGAAGCGCAGGGTGCGCTCGAACTCCGGCAGGGGCGGCGTGGTCACTTCCAGGCGGCGCCAGCTCCGCTCCCGGCCGTGGGCCTTCGCCGTCTCCAGCAGGCGCCGCCCGATGCCCGCCGCGCGCCAGGACGGGGCCACGTAGAGCTCGGTGATGATGCCGAAGGCGCCCTCGGCGTAGAGGGCGTGGCAGGGCGACAGCGCCACGAACCCGGCGGGCGCCCCCGCCTCGGCGAGGTAGACGGCCGCGAGCCCCTGCTCCAGGAACAGCCGGCTGCGGGCCGTCGTCTCCCGCAGGTCGAAGCCGAAGTGGCGCACCCCGGTCCGGTCCATGATTTCCCCGAGCAGGTCGCCGAGCAGCCGGGCCACGGTTTCCGCGTCCCCGGGCGCCGCGGGACGGATACGTGCGCTCATCCTCGCCACATCTCCCGGTCATGCCCCTTCAGGCCACGTAGAGGGCCACGGTGAAATAATGGCAGAGGCTGCCCGCCAGCACGAACAGGTGCCAGATGCCGTGGAAATGGCGCACCCGCTTGTCGAAGACGTAGAAGACCACGCCCACGGTGTAGAGGATGCCGCCGGCCAGGAGCCAGGCCACGCCCGCGGGCGCCAGGAACTCCAGCAGCGGCCCCAGGGCGATCACCCCGATCCAGCCCATCACCAGGTAGATGGCGATGGGCAGGATCCGGCGTCCCTGGCGGGGCAGGGAGTCGAGCACGATGCCCACCACCGCCAGCCCCCAGTTGATGGCGAACAGGGACCAGCCCAGCGCGCCGCGCAGGGCCACCAGCATGAACGGGGTGTAGGTCCCGGCGATGAGCAGGTAGATGGCGTGGTGGTCCAGCCGGCGCAGGATCGACTTCGCCGGACCGCGCACGCTGTGGTAGAGGGTGGAGAAGGTGTAGAGCGCCAGCAGGGTGGCGCCATAGATGGAGAAGCTGACGATCTTCCAGGGGTCGCCCCCGCCGGCGGCGATCATCACCAGGACCACCAGGCCCACCAGCGCCGCGCCGGCACCCAGCAGGTGGGTGATGCTGTTGAACCGCTCCCCCTCGTACATGGGCGCTGCCTCCCTTGTTGAGTGGATTCCGCCGGGAACCGAGCTGGAATCCTACACCCAGCGGGCGGAGACTGACAGGCATCCTTGCGAAAATCACCCGCCGTGCCTAAGGTAATGCCCGTCCCGTCATCCGCCACCAGGCCCGTACCCGTGATCCCGATCCGCTTCGCTCCCCGCCTGCTCCTCTGGCTGTTCCTGTTCCTCACCGTGCCGGCCGCCGCCCAGGCACCGGCTGAAGCCGGCCCGGGGACCGCGCCGGAGGTACGCGCGGTGGTCTTCATCGCCACCGGCTGCAACGCCTGCGATGAACTGTTCGACTACGTCGCGCCGCTGCTGTTCGAGCGCTACGGCACACGCCTGGAGCTGGCCGCCGTCGATGCCGGCAGCGCCGCCGGCGCCGGGGTCTACCGGGCGCTGGGAGAGGCCGGGCGGGCGCCCGTGGACGAGCCGGTGGTGCGGGTCGGCGACCGTTCGCTCACGGGGCTGGACGCCATCGTGGCGGAGCTGGGGGACGGCTTCGAGGCCCTGGCCGCCGATCCGGCGTCCGCCCGCTGGCCCGCCCTGCCGGGTCTGGAGGCGCTCCTGCCGGCCGGGATCGAGATCGTCCGCGAGCGGGTGGCCGGCGCGCCGTCCGCCACTCTGCCGGCGGCGCAGGAACACCTGCTCCCGGCCCGGGACCGGATCGCCAACGGCCTGGCGGTGGTGGTGCTGGTGGGAATGGTGCTGGCGCTGCTGCACGCCCTGGGGCGGGTGCGCCGCCCGGGCCGGCGCACCGCCCGGACCTCCACGCTGGTGCCGCTCAGCCTGATGGCCGGCCTGTTCATCTCCGCCTATCTCGCCTACACCCACATCACCGGAACCGAGGCGGCGTGCGGCCCCATCGGCAGCTGCAACGCCGTTCAGCAGAGCGAGTACGCCCAGCTGTTCGACATTCCCCTGGGGGTGCTCGGGGTCATGGGCTACACCCTGCTGCTGCTCACCTGGCTGGTGGGCCGCGGGCTCTCGCCCCGCGGCGGCGGCTGGCGCTGGGTCACCTGGGCCGTGGCGCTGGCCGGCGTGCTCTTCTCCCTGCGGCTCACGGCGCTGGAGCCCTTCGTCATCGGCGCCACCTGCCTCTGGTGCCTGGGCTCCGCCATCGCCATGACCACCACCCTGTGGCTGCTCTCGGGCGAGACCCGGCGCGCCGCCGACACGATGTAGGGCCGGATTCATCCGGCCGGGCGCGGCGCCCCGTCACGGGTACGGATCGGCGGCCGCCGCCGCGGGATGGCGGGCAATCCGGGTCGGGCCCTCAGGCCGGGCGCAGCCCGCGCAGCAGCCGCCGCCCGTCCAGCGCGAAGGCGACGAGCAGGAACGCCGCCAGCAGCAGGCTGCCGGCGAGGAAGGCGTGCAGGCCGGCGCGCTCCACCAGCAGCCGGTCGGCGCCGTAGAGGGCCAGCCCGAGGGCCAGGTAGCCGAACAGCCGCCGCAGGTCGTAGGGCACCGGGTAGTAGCGCCGCCCGAGCGCCCAGGAGAGCGCCACCATGACGGCGTAGCAGACGAGCGTCGCCCAGGCCGCCCCCATGTAGCCGTACACCGGCACCCACCACAGCAGCAGCGCCACGGTGACCGCCGCCCCCGTCAGCGCCACGCCCGCGCCCAGCAGGGTGCGGTCGGTGAGCTTGTACCAGATGGAGAGGTTCACGTAGACGCCGAGCAGCAGGTTGGCCAGCAGCAGCACCGGCACCACCTCCAGCCCCACCCGGTAGGGCGCGCCGATGAAGAACTTGAACAAGTCGATGTAGAGGGTGACCAGCAGGAAGATGAACACGCAGAAGATGACGAAGGCGGTCAGCACCTGGGCGTAGATCCGGCGCGCGTCGGTCTGCTTCGCGTAGGCGAAGAAGAACGGCTCGCCGGCGTAGCGGAACGCCTGGATGAACAGGGTCATCAGGATGGAGAGCTTGTAGCAGGCGCTGTAGATGCCGAGCTGGGCCAGGTTGGTCTCGAGATCGTGGGGCAGCAGGTACTTCAGCGCCGCGCGGTCGAGCATCTCGTTGACGATGCCCGCGAAGCCGATGATCACCATCGGCATCGAGTAGCGGATGAGGCGGGCGAACAGCGCCCCGTCGAAGGCGCCCAGCGCCCCGCGCAGCTGGGGGCCGAGCAGCAGCAGCTTGACGGCGCTCGCGGCCAGGTTGGCGAGGAAGATGTAGCCCACGCCGACGGCGGGGTTCCACAGCCCGCCGAGGAACGACTGGGGATCGGCTTCGAAGGCCCGCCGGCAGAGCACGATGAAGAACAGGTTGAGGCCGATGTTGACCCCGATCTCGATCACCTTGATGGCGGCGAAGCGCGCCGCCCGCTGCTCGGCCCGCAGCCGCGCGAAGGCCACCAGCCCCACCGAGTCCAGCGCCAGGATGGCAGCCACCCACCAGATGTACTCCGGGTGGTCGGGGTAGCGCAGCAGCGCCGCCAGGGGCTGCTGCAGCAGCAGGAGCAGCAGGAAGAAGCCGCCGTTGGCCAGCGCCACGAAGCGCAGCGCCGTGGCGTAGACCGTCTCCGGCGCATGCTCCCCGCCCTCGCGGAAACGGAAGTAGCCCGTCTCCAGCCCGAACACCAGCAGCACCGCCAGGAAACCCATGTAGGCGTAGAACTCCGACACCACGCCGTACTCCGCCGGGGCGAAGGTGTAGGTGAACAGCGGCACCAGCAGGTAGTTCAGGAAGCGCCCGAAGACGCTGCTGACGCCGTAGATGGCGGTCTGTGAGGCGAGGCGCTTGAGCGGATTCAAGGTCGATGGGCTGTCGCGGCTGGGGGAACCCGGTGGTGATAGCGCATTCTGGCCGATGGCGCGGCCCAGGAAAAGGGCGGGCAACGCGCGGCGCCCGCGGCCTCCGGGGGCTCAGGCCGGCTGCGGCGCCGCTTCGGGGAGGCCCCCCGGACGCTCCATCCAGGCGCGGCACTCCGGCGCCGGCAGGGGCCGGCACAGGTAATAGCCCTGGGCCAGATCGCAGCCCAGCTCCGTCACCAGGTCGATTGCCCGGGCGTTCTCCACCCCCTCGGCCACCACCTCCATGCCCATGGCATGGGCCATGGCCACGGCGGCGCGGACGATTTCGCGCGCGCCGCTCTCCGTCTCCACGCGCTGCACGAAGCTCTGGTCCACCTTGATGCAGGCCGCCGGCAGGCGGTCCAGGTAGGCCAGCGAGGAGTAGCCGGTGCCGAAATCGTCGATGGCGATGGTGACGTGGATGTCGCCGAGCTCGGAGAGGATGGCCGCCGCGCGGCCCGGGTTCAGCATCATGG
>JAQVKR010000108.1:0-7024 GCA_028694565.1 Gammaproteobacteria bacterium
TTTCAGTGGGCGGCATCGTCGAAATCGTGCCGCTGTTCTTCCTGAAGAACACCATGGAGCACAACAAGTTCCCCGAAATCGTCTGGCAGCGTCAGGCCGGCCAGACCCTCAACGACTGGAAGGCGGGCGACGGCGTGCGTCCCTACACGCCGCTGGAGCTGACGGGCCGGGATATCTACCGGCGCGAGGGCTGCTACACCTGCCACTCCCAGATGGTCCGTCCGTTCCGTGACGAGAAGGAGCGTTACGGTCACTACTCCCTGGCTTCCGAGTCGATGTTCGACCATCCGTTCCAGTGGGGCTCCAAGCGCACCGGCCCCGATCTGGCGCGGGTGGGTGGGAAGTACTCGGATGACTGGCACCGCAAGCACCTCCGCGCCCCGCGTTCGGTGGTTCCGGAGTCCGTCATGCCGAACTACGTCTGGCTGGACAACGCCTACGTGGACGGCGCCACCATTGCGGCCCACATGAAGGGAATGCAGATGATCGGCGTTCCCTACACGGATGGCGATATCGCCTCTGCGGCTGACGCCGTGCAGGGCAAGACGGAGATGGACGCCCTGGTGGCCTATCTCCAGGTGCTCGGCACCATGGCAACGCTCGAGGAAGGCAAGGCCTACCGTGAGTAGTCTGCGGGAATATTTCCACACCGATTGGGAGGCGATGACCGCCAACGACTGGATCGGCATGACGATCACGGTGGTCATCTTCCTCCTGATGGTGGGCCTGTATGTCTACGTCCTGCGTCCCAAGAACCGGGATCGGCTGGAATCGCACCGGCACATCCCGATGCTGGACGAGGACGAGCGCAATGAACGTGGAGGAAGACCATGACGGACAAAGTGTTTCCCGGTGAGAGCAACACCGGGCACGTGTGGGATGACAACCTGCGTGAACTGACCAACGATCCGCCGCGCTGGTGGACCATCGCCTTCTGGGCGAGCGTTATCTGGTGGATTGTCTACGGCATCATCTACCCGACCTGGCCGGTCAGCCTGGAGGGCGCCAACAAGGGCCTGCTGGGCTGGACCCAGATCCAGGAATACCAGCAGGGCGTGGCGGAAATCCAGGCGGTCCGGGCCGAGTTCGAGGACCAGATCAAGGCCAAGTCGGCCAAGGAGATCCTGGCCGATCCCGGTCTTACCGACTACACCGTCGCGTCGGCGAAGGTGCTGTTCGGCGACAACTGCGCCGCCTGCCACGCGGCTGGCGGCGCCGGCAACCCCGGTTTCCCGGTGCTGGCGGACGACAACTGGATCTATGGCGGCAGCATCGAGACGATCCAGCAGAGCATCACCCTGGGCCGCCAGGGTGTCATGACCTCCCACGGCAAGATCCTGTCCGGGCAGGAGATTGACGCCCTGGCCAACCTGGCGGTCAACCTCAGCCAGGGCAAGAGCGACCCTGAGGGCATGACCCTGTTTACGCAGAAGGGCTGCATCGCCTGTCATGGTCCCGAAGGCAAGGGCATGCAGGTGCTGGGTTCCGCGAACCTGACCGACAGCATCTGGCGGTTCATGCCGGGCGGTTTCGAAAGCGCCAAGTACACCATCACCCATGGCGTCAACGACGGGACCGATCCGCAGACCCGCGAAGCCCAGATGCCGTCCTTCAAGGACCGCCTGGACGAGGCGGCCATCAAGAAACTGGCCGTGTACGTCTACCAGCTCGGCGGCGGCCAGTAGCGGTCAGCCCCAGCGTCTGAAGCCCGCTTGCGGGCTCATAATATAAAAATGACACCGCGCGGAGGTGTTCCGCCTCCGCGCGGTAACTGGAAACGGGGGTAACGTCATGAATACAGACGCGGTTTTCTGGGGTTCGGTCCTCACGGTGGTTATTGCCGTGGTGATCGTGGTCTATCTCGGCTTCAAGGCCAAGCAGTTGATGGACCGTGACGCCAGGAGTCACAAGTAAGCACGATTGCAGCGAACCTTCTCAAGGCACTTCGAGGGGGCTGTCCAGGCCCCCTCAATTTCGCATACCAGCCGCAGCAGGCCCGTCAGAGGTCGGCGCAAGGGCGGGAGGCGAGCGGAAGTTTCGCCGCCGACAACAGGAATGTAATTATTTTGTTATATTCCCGTCGCCGAATTGACAATTCTCAATAGGGTGAGCCGGTCCGGGACGCTAGACTAGCGTTGGGTTACTTCGTCCTGATTTCCCGGCACAGGAGATGGCAAGTTGAGCGAAGAACAGCGCAAAGTCGACCAGGCTGGTGTCGACGAACTGTATGCCGAGGCCGAGCACTGGCACGTCAACACGGGTGGGGAGACCATCCATGCCAAGCGGGTGCCGGGCAAGTGGCGCAACCTGAAGTGGCTGGGCAACGCGGTCTGGCTGATTTTCTTCCTGGGCCCCTACCTGCGCTGGGGTGGCCGGCAGGCGGTCCTGTTCGACATTCCCGAGCGCCAGTTCCACATCTTCGGCCTCACGGTCCTGCCCCAGGACTTCTGGATGCTGTCGCTGATCCTGCTCTTCTTCGCGTTGCTGCTGGCCGTTTCCACGGCCCTGGTGGGGCGCGTCTGGTGCGGCTTCTTCTGCTTCCAGACCGTCTGGACGGACATCTACACCTGGATCGAGGACAAGCTGGAGGGCAATCCGCAACAGCGTCGCAAGCTGGAAAAGGCGCCGCTGGATGGCCGCAAGCTGCGGATCAAGCTGACCAAGCACGCGCTCTGGCTGATTATCGCGGTCCTGACGGGCATCAGCTTCGCGGCCTGGTTCACCGATGCCTTCGTGCTCTGGGGCCAGATTGCGACCCTGCAGGCCAGCACGGTGGTCTGGGTGGTGATAGCGATGTTCACCGCCGGCACCTACCTGCTCGCCGGTTTCATGCGCGAGCAGGCCTGTTTCTGGCTCTGCCCCTATGCGCGCATCCAGGGGGTGATGGTGGACAAGGCCACCGCCCTGCCCACCTACGACTACCGCCGCGGCGAGCCGCGTGGCCGGGTCAAGAAGGGCGAGTCCGAAACGAACCGGACCACCGGCGACTGCATCGACTGCAACCAGTGCGTGGCGGTCTGCCCCACCGGCGTCGACATCCGCCAGGGGCAGCAGGAGGGCTGCATCACCTGTGCCCTGTGCCTGGATGCCTGCGACACCGTCATGGACAAGCTCGGGCGCGACCGGGGGCTGATCCGCTACATGTCCCTCGAGGAGTTGGAGGGCAAGCAGCCGGTGCCGCTGTGGAAGCGCGGCCGGGTCTGGGTCTATACCGGAATCATGTCCATCGCCCTGGCGGGCGTGGCCTACGGCATCAGCACCATCTCCTCGCTGGAGCTGAAGGTGCTGCATGAGCGCCAGCCGTTGTTCGTGCTGCAGAGCGACGGCTCGGTGCAGAACAAGTACACCCTCAAGATTCTCAACAAGACCAACTTCGACATGGAGGTGGCCATCAGCGCCGAGGGCCTGGAGGGCATGGTGCTGGTCGGGGCGGAGAAGCCGGTGACCGCGCACAGCAGCAATGTCACGGCGACCACCGTGTTCCTGCGCGTGCCGCGCGAGGAGCTGGAATCGGATTCCCAGCCCGTGGTCTTCCATATCCGCAATCTGAAGAACGAGCAGTTCGGCGCCGAGCGCGAGAGCGTCTTCGTGGGTCCCCGGCACTAGTTCCGGGGCGGCGCGGGCGAGGCGGCAGCGGCAGCCGGGTGATGCCCGGCATGGTCAGGCCCGCAAGGGTCGGTGGGCGGCTGACGCGCGACAGCGCGCCAGCCGCGCGGTACGTACGAGGCAGGCAGGTGCAGACTATGGCGAATCCAAATTCCGCTTGGCGCAGCCCCTGGGTCATCGGCTGGATAGGGCTGGTGGTGACGGTTCTGAGCGTCAACGCATACATGGTGTACATGTCCTTCACGACCATGCCCGGGCTGGTCAACAGCGACTACTACGAGCAGGGCCAGAACTACGAGAAGACCATGAACGAACGGCGGGTCCGGGCGCAGGCGCTCGATCTGGACGTCCGCGCGCCCGCGCGCCCGGTGCGGAACGAGCCGGCCACCTTCCTCTACATCGCGCGCGACACGGGCGGTGTGCCGCTGGAGGGGGAATCGGCGACGCTGCACGCCTACCGTCCGGCCAATGAGCGGGACGATTTTTCCGTTCCGATGGTGGCGGAAGGCAACGGCCGGTATCGCGCCGAGGTCAGCTTCCCCCTCAAGGGCGTCTGGGACGTGGTGGTGAGCCTCAAGCAGGGTGAGGGTGAGGTGAACGCCGCCCGCCGGGTGATGGTGCGTGATTCCCGCTAAGCCGTGTCGGTGACCCAGCCCCAGCCCCGGGCACGACTCGCGACGCCCGAGACCGTCACGGAGGAAGCCCCCGGGGAGCAGTGTTTCCACTGCGGGCTGCCGCTGCCCGCGCCGGGTGAAATCGTCCGGGCGGAGGTGGATGGCGCGGGCCGGGAGTTCTGCTGCCACGGCTGCGAGGCCGTCTGCCAGGCCATCTACGCCGCCGGCCTGGAGGGGTTCTACCGCCGCACGCCCGAAGGCGTGCTCCTCGGGCCGCCGCCCGAACCGCCGCGCGAGACCCGGGTCTTCGATCTGGACGAGGTGCAGTCGGAGTTCATCCGCGAGCTCGGTACCGAGCGCGAGCTCAACCTGCTGGTGGAGGGCATCCATTGCGCCGCCTGCGTCTGGCTGATCGAGCGCGCGCTGGGACGCCTGGACGGCGTGCTCAAGGCCCAGGTGAACCTGGCCGGCAAGCGGCTCAAGGTGCGCTGGGACAACGACCGGGTCCATCTCTCCGACATCATCCGCCGCCTGGGCGAGATCGGCTACGCCGCCGTCCCCTTCGATCCCGAGGTGGCGGAAGGGCGGCTCAACCGGCAGAACCGGGCGATGCTCTACCGCATCGCCTTCGCCGGTTTCGCCATGATGAACATGCTCTGGGTCTCCATCTCCCTGTATGCCGGGGCGGCCGAGGGCGAGATGCGCGACCTGTTCCACTGGGTGGGGCTGTTCCTGGCCACGCCCACCCTGTTCTACTCGGGATTCCCCTTTTTCCGCGGCGCCTGGACCGGGTTGCGCTCGCTGCACCTGTCCATGGACCTGCCCATCGCCATCGGCGCCGGCATCACCTACCTCTACTCCACCTACGTCACCGTGTTCCGGCCGCCGGTGGGCGAGGTCTACTTCGACACCGTGGTGAACTTCATCTTCGTGATCCTGGTGGGGCGCTACCTGGAATCCCTGTCCAGGCGGCAGGCGGTCTCCTCGACCCAGCGGCTGATGGATCTGCAGCCCAAGGTGGCGGCGGTGCTGCGCGACGGGGAGGAGGAGGTCGTGCCCGTGCGGGCCGTCAAGCCCGGTGAACTGGTGCTGGTGCGGCCGGGCGAGAAGCTGCCGGTGGACGGCGAGGTGATCGAGGGCCGCAGCGGGGTGGACGAGTCGATGCTCAGCGGCGAGTCGGTGCCGGTGGAGAAGAGTCCCGGCGACCGGGTGGCCGCCGGCACGGTGAACGTCCGCAGCACATTGAAGGTGCGCACCGAGCAGGTGCTGCGGGACACGGCGCTCGGCCGGATCATCCGGCTGGTGGAGGATGCCCAGGCCTCCAAGGCGCCCATTCAGTGCACGGCCGACCGCATCGTGCCCTGGTTCGTGGTGGTGACCCTGCTGCTCGGCCTGCTCACCTTCGTGCTCTGGCACGGCGACGGCATCGACAAGGCGCTGATGGCGGCCACCGCGGTGCTCATCATCACCTGCCCGTGCGCCTTCGGCCTGGCCACCCCCATGGCCATCGCCGTGGCTTCCGGCTTCGGCGCCCGCAACGGCATCCTGGTCAAGAACGGCGAGGTGCTGGAGACGCTCTCGGGCATCGATCACGTGGTGCTGGACAAGACCGGAACCCTGACCGAGGGCAGCATGGCGGTCACCCATGTCGAGCTGGCCGACGGGGGGCTGGATGCCGATGGCCTGCTGGCGCGGGTGGCGGCCATCGAGATCCAGTCCGAGCACAGCATCGCCGATGCCATGGTGGCCGCGGCGCGGGCGCGAGACCTGATCCCGGACCGCCATGGCGTGAGCGAGTTCCGCAACCATCCGGGCATGGGCGTGAGCGCCAGTCTGGAGGGCCGGCGCTGGGTGGCCGGAACCCTGAGCCTGCTCCGGCGTGAAGGCGTCGAGCCGGACCCGGCGCTGCTCGACCGGGCCCGGACGCTGGAGGCCGAGGTGGTCACCTGCGTGCACGTGGCGGTGGAAGGCCGCCACGTGGGCCTGGTCGGGGTATCCGACCGGCTGCGTCCCGACGCCCTCGAACTGGTGGAGGGCCTGCGGGCGGAGGGCATCGGCATGACCCTCCTCACCGGCGACCGGCGCCGGGTCGCCGAGGCGGTGGCGCAGCAGCTCGGCGGCATGGAGGTGCTCGCCGAGGTGCTGCCCCAGGACAAGGATCGGGTCATCGGCGAGCTGCGCGGGCGCGGCCTGCGGGTGGCGATGGTCGGGGACGGAATCAACGACGCCCCCGCGCTCATCCGCGCCGACGTGGGCATCGCGCTCGGCTCGGGGACCGACGTCTCCATCGAGAGCGCCAGCATCGTGCTGATGAGCAACGAGCTGCGCAAGGTGCTGATGGCGGTGCGCCTGTCCCGGCGCACGCTGCGCACCATCCGCCAGAACATCGGCATCTCCTTCACCTACAACCTCATCATGGTGCCGCTGGCGGTGATGGCCTACATCACGCCGCTGCTGGCGGCCATTTCCATGCCGATCAGCTCGCTGCTGGTGATCGGCAACGCGGCGCGCATCCGGACCCTGTTCCGGGACCGCGCCTGAGGCGGTTCCTCGCGCCGGGCCCGATCGGGTCCGGCTCCCCGCCACCGCCGCCCCTGCGCGGGCGCGGCCCGCGAGCGGCCGGCCGGCGGCATGTGCTGCCGGTGATGACGCAGTACACTAGTGCCGCGACCCATGGATTCGGAACCATCCAGAGCCCTCCGGGTGCGCCGGGACAAGGCGCGGCGGGCGGGCAACGGCCCGCGCCTCGCCAAGCGATGCAGTACGGTACCGGCGCGTCCGGGGGGCTCTTCCTTCGGGCGAGC
>JAQVKR010000108.1:7034-7891 GCA_028694565.1 Gammaproteobacteria bacterium
TGTTGAAGAGGTCGAAGATTAGTCTCTGGGCCTTGGTTGGGACTGTGTAGACATCTTTATACTTACCTTTGTAGTGAATCTTTGAGTAAGTTGCCACTTTGTTAATCCAAGCGATGCAGTACGGTACCGGCGCGTCCGGGGGGGCTCTCCCTTCGGGCGAGCCGCTGGAGCTGCCGGAATCCATGGATCACGGCACTGGGACGGCAATGAACGAAGAGAGTATGCGACGATGGATGTGATCTACGGTCTGTTGCCGGGGGTTCTGCTGTTCGGCCTGGTGGTGGTGGGCGTCCTGTTCTGGGCGGCGAGGAGCGGCCAGTTCGACGACCTGGAGGGCGAGGCCCACCGCATCCTCATGGACGAGGATCTGGATGACGAGCAGGACCGGGGCGGCCGGGGCAAGGCCGCGGCGGCGCCCCGCGGCGGCGCCCCGGGAGAGGGCGGGACGGCCCCGGAGCGGGCGGACGAGGAAGCGCCGCGGACCCGCGGGTGAGTTCCGCGGAACGGACTTGAGGCCGGCCGGCAGCCGGAACCGCGCCGGTATCTCTACTCCGACGCCCGGCCCAGGGGTTCGGTCAGCTGGGTGAAATCTTCCGGCAGGGCGTACTGGATGACGGTCTTCCCGTCGCCGGCCACGGCGACGTCGATGCCCCGCGCCGGGTAGAGCCAGTGGGTGACCCCGCCGTCGTCCACCCGCTTCTCGGCGGCAACCCCGAAGCGCTTGCCGATGATCTCCTCATCCAGGCGGGCGCTCGGGAGATAGGTGATGTGGCGCACCGGCAGCGCCGCGGAAACTGATCGTAAAGGTCCTGAAAAATATAGCGGTCGAAATATTTGACGAAATGTACAACGCCGGG
>JAQVKR010000109.1 GCA_028694565.1 Gammaproteobacteria bacterium
CGGCTCCATGAAGCTGGGCATGGGGATGCCGCTGTCGGCGGCGCCGCCGGGGGCCGAGGCCCCCAGCAGCGCTACCGTCGCCAGCACGGTCAGGGACCGCTTGAGGTTTGCGAAGCAGGTCATCAGGACCTTCCCTCCTAGTTGGCCCAGGCGCCGAGCCCCATTTCGATGTAGCCGGTCGGGCAGACGTCGGCACAGATGTGGCAGCCGATGCAGCGGCTGTAATCGGTGTAGACGTAGCGGCCCATGGTGGCCTCGGCCTTGGGCGTCTTCTTGACCGCCTCCTGGGGGCAGAAGACCACGCAGTTGTCGCACTCGAAGCACATGCCGCAGCTCATGCAGCGCTTCGCCTCGGCGACGGCCTTCTCCTCGTCGAGGGCCACCAGGCGCTCCTCGAAGTTGCCCAGCACGTTCTCGGCGCTGACCTCCACGTGCTCGCGGCGGTTGCGCGGAGTGAAGGGGAAGTGCCCCAGGAACAGCTCGTCGGCGGGAATGATCTCGCTCTGCGAACGATCCTCGTAGTTGTGCACGGCGAACTTCGCCTCGGAGGTGCCGCGGGCGCCCAGGTCAGTCTCCTTCTTGTAGACCGAGTCCTTCGCCTCGAGCTGGAACGGCACCGGATCCAGGTGGGTCTCGCGCAGCTTCTCCAGCAGGCTGAAATGGTGCACGTCCACCTTCGGGCGCTTGCCGAGATCCTTGTGCTGGAGATAGCCATCGATGCTGTCCACGGCGATGGAGGCCTGGCCGATGGCGGTGGTCAGCAGGTGCGGGCGCACGATGTCGCCGCAGACGAAATAGCCTTCCTTGCCGGGCACCTGGTAGTGCTTGTCGGCATCGATGAGGCCGCGGGCGTTGCCGAAGCCCTCCATGCCGGTCAGGTCGCCGCCCTGGCCGATGGCCGCGACGATGAGCTCGCACTCGATGTCGAACTCGCTGCCCTCGACCGGGGTCTTGCCGTCCTCCTGCAGCTCCTGCACGCGCAGGGCCTTGGCGCGACCGTCATCGCCGATGATGACCTCGACCGGGTTGAGCTGGCCGCGGATCTCCACGCCCTCGCGCAGCGCATCGTCGATCTCGTGCTTCGCGGCGTTCATCTTCGCGATGGGCGCGCGGGAGATGAGCAGCACCTCGGCGCCCTGGCGGGCGGCCGACTCCACCACGTCATGGGCGGTCTGGTTGATGATGATGTGCTCGGGGCGATCCTTCTCGCTCACCACGTCGATGTGGCCGAGGCGGCGGGCCACGGAGGCCACGTCGATGGAGGTGTCGCCACCGCCCACCACCACCACCTTGCCGGTGACGTGCTTCAGGCGGCCCTGGTTGAAGGCGTCGAGGAAGGCCACGCCGGTGATGCAGTTGGTGGCCTTGTCACCGCCCGGCACGGGCAGGGCGCGGCCGGACCAGGCGCCGATGGCGAACAGGACGGCGTCGAACTCCTTCTCGATGTCCTCCATGGAGATGTCCACGCCCACCTTGGTGTTGGTGTGGACTTCCACGCCGAGATCGAGGATGCGCTGAATCTCTCCGTCGAGCACGTTGCGCGGCGTCCGGTAGCCGGGGATGCCGTAGCGCATCATGCCGCCGAGGCCGGGCTTGGACTCGAAGATGGTGGCGCCGTGGCCGCGACGACGCAGCTGGTAGGCCGCGGCCAGGCCGGCGGGGCCGCCGCCGATGATGGCGACTTTCTTGCCCGTATCGGGGCCGGCCTCGAACTGGTAGCCGGCGGCGAGGGCGTTATCGCCGATGAACTGCTCCACCGAGTTGATGCCGACGTGCTCCTCGACCTTGTTGCGGTTGCAGCCGTCCTCGCAGGGAGCGGGGCAGACGCGGCCCATGATGGAGGGGAACGGGTTGGCCTCGGTGTTGCGACGGAACGCGTACTCCTTCCAGTCCATCCCTTCGGCAGGCTTCTCCACGCCGCGCACGATATCGAGCCAGCCGCGGATGTCGTGGCCGGACGGGCAGCTGCCCTGGCAGGGGGGCGTGCGGTGGACATAGGTCGGGCAACGGTAGCTCTCGTCGCCCTTGAACAGCCAGCGGTTCCAGGCGTAATGCTCGTTGTCGCCGTCCTTGAACTTCCGGTTGGTTATCTTCTTGATGTCGTCGCTCGAAGTGGCCATGGGTATCTCCTCTGCCAAGACGAATCTTGTAGTAGTTAGTCGTTGCTGCCCAGGATGACCGCGTCCCCGACCAGCTGGTGAACACTCAAAATCATGTGCATCGGGAAGTCGTAGTAGGGCAATACCTTGGCGAACTGCGTCTTGCAGATGGCGCAGATGGCCGCCAGGGTATCCACCTTGTGCTCGTCGACCACGTACTTCAGGGCCTGCATGCGCGGCAGGGCACCCTTGACGCGCACCTCCATCAGATCGTCGGTGAGCAGGCCGCCACCGCCGCCACAGCAGAAAGTTCCCTCGTGGATGGTCTCGGGAGCCATGTCAAAGAAGTTGTTGCAGGCCGCCTTGATCACTTCGCGGGGGATGATGAACTGCCCGCCCGGCATGTTGCCCATGCGCGAGGCGCGGGCCACGTTGCAGGAGTCGTGGAAGGTGACACGACGGTGATCGTTGGCGGACTTGTCCAGCTTGATCGCACCCTGCTGGATGAGATCGTAGGTGGACTCGCAGATGTGCTGCGGCACCGGATAGCTGGAGTCGAGCTGCTTCTGCAGCATGCGGGCGTACTTGTCGTCCTCGGCCGCGCCGTGGCCCACGCCCGCCAGGGTGTTCCAGAAGCTGTAGGCCGCGCGCCAGGCATGGCCGCACTCGCCCACCATGATGCGCTTGACGCCCAGCTCCAGCGCCGCCTTGCGGATGCGCTCCGCCTGCTTCTTCATGTTGTCGTAGCTGCCGATGAACATGGAGAAGTTGGCCGCCTCCGAGGCGTAGCTCGACATGGTCCAGCTGAGCCCCGCGGCGTGGAACACCTTCGCGTAGCCGATGAGGCCGTCGATGTGAGGCTCGGCGAAGAAGTCCGCGGAGGGCGTGATGAGCAAGATGTCGGCGCCTTCCTGGTTCAGGGGCAGCTTCACGTCCACGCCGGTCTCGGTCTTGATGTCATCCTCGAGATCCTCGAGGGTGGCTTCCAGCGCCGGGCCGGGCAGGCCGAGGTTGTTGCCGATCTTGTGGACCTTGGCGATGATCTCGTTGCAGTACTTCTGGCCGTAGCCGATGGAGTCGAGAATCTCGCGGGCGGCCATGGAGATTTCGGCCGTGTCGATGCCGTACGGGCAATAGACCGAACAGCGGCGGCACTCGGAGCACTGGTGGTAGTAGCTGTACCAGTCGTCGAGCACTTCCTTGGTCAGGTCGGTGGCGCCCACCAGCTTGGGGAAATACTTGCCGGCGAAGGTGTAGTAGCGCCGGTAGACCTTGCGCAGCAGGTCCTGGCGCGCCACCGGCATGTTCTTCGGATCGGCCGTGCCGAGGAAGTAGTGGCACTTGTCGGTGCAGGCGCCGCACTTCACGCACGAATCCAGGTAGACCTGGATGGAGCGGTACTTCTGCAGGATGTCGCCCATCTTGGCGATGGCCGCCTCCTGCCAGTTCTCCACCAGCTCGCCGGGAAAGCCGAGCGGGATATTGTGATCGGGCTTGGCCACGTACGGGCTGCTGTGGGACATGGCCCCCGGCTTGATGTTGGGAACCACGACCACGGGCACGTCTGCGAGCAGCTTGGGAGTCTCGTAATCTGCCATGGGTGCCTTCTTCCTGAATTATTCGGCGCTGCTGGAGTCGAGCGGAGCCGCCCACGGTGCGAGGTGACGGGTCTCGCGGGGGTTGTCCACCTGGTTGCGGGTCGGGCTGAAGAATACGCCGGGGGCATGCAGCAGCTTGCTCACCGGGAAGATGATCATCAGCACAGCCACCAGCAGCAGGTGCAGCAGCAGATTGAAGTCGGCCGGCAGAGGCTGCCAGTCGAAGTACATCAGCCCCAGAATGAAGGCCTTGAGGCTGACGATGTCCGTATGGGCAACGAACTTCATGCTCAGGCCGGTGATGCCGATACCCACCAGCAGGGCGAGAATCAGGTGGTCGGAGGGCGCGCTGATGTAGCGCACACGGTCCACGAGCACGCGGCGCGACCACAGGCCGAGCAGCCCGAGCACCATGAAGAAGCCCGCGTACTTGCCGAACGGCTGCAGCCAGCTGACCCAGAACCAGACCGGCTCGGTGAAATAGCGCAGGTGCCGGATCAGGACCAGCGCCAGGGAAATATGGAACATCCAGCCGAACAACCAGGTCCACTTGCTGGACTTGAACAGGCTTTCGAAGAAGATCACCTCGCGGCCCATGCGCATCACCACACCGCTGGTGGTGGTCGGCGCGGGGGTGGTCGGAATCTTCAACGGTGCCGGGGTGCGGGCGTATACACTGATCTTGTAGGCCAGACCGCCGATCAGGATCGCGGTCGCGGCATAAAACAGCACTGCATACGTCACGGTCAGGAACGACATTCTGCTTGCACCTCGAGTGCCACCGGGTAAGGGGAGGGGGGCGGTGTTACGCCCCCCTTTCCAGGACTGCTGCGGATCAGATGCAGCCGGTCGGCTTCGGCAGGCCGGCGATCTTGCACGCCTGCTTGGCCGGGCCGTAGGGGAACAGCTCGTACAGGTACTTGCTGTTGCCCTTCTCGGGCCCAAGCTTCTTGCCGATGGCCTTGGTCAGCACGCGGACCGCCGGGGCGATCTGGTACTCGTTGTAGTACTCACGCAGGAAGTTCACGACCTCCCAGTGGTTCTCGGTCATCTCCACGCCCTCGCTCTTGGCGAGCTCGCCGGCGATTTCCTCGTCCCAGTCGGCCAGGTTGACCAGGTAGCCTTCCTCGTCGGTCTCAACGCTCTTGCCACCAACTTCAAGTGCCATGGTACTTTCTCCTTTCAGTTCATCCGGCGGCCGGAGCCGGCCGGAAATTAAATTGCCGTTGGAGTTCTACAGCCAGGACTGCACCCGCTCGCTCTCGGCGACCAGGTCCACGAACCCAGCATAATCGACCCGCTTGATCCCATCCATCGCCTTGGCGGCGATACCCCGGGCCGCAAGATCCGGCTCCAGGACGCAGACGGTGTAATCCTGCATGGCCTGACGCAGGGTATCGGCCTTCGCAGAGCCTTCCAGCGCCGCGTAAACGCCATCCTCGATGAAGAGCAGCGTGCTGCCTTTACTGGCGGTACGCAGGCAGCTCTCCAGGCTGTTACGCTCGAAGGGCGACTTATTGATGATATGCAACATGGTCCGTCCCTCTCCTTAAAAGCTCAGGATGACGTCCTGATCTTCCATCAGGTCGCGGATCTGCTCGGAAGTCATCACCTCGACGGGAACCAGCAGGTCGTCCTCGGTGAGCCCACGGGCATCCAGGGACTCCTTCTCCACGAACAGCTTCTCCACGTCGTACATTTCGAGCGCACGGTAGGTGGGGGAGAAGTTCTTCATCTCCACGCCGGCGGTATCCTGACCCTTGGTGATCTGGAACACACCATCGTCCATGAACACCAGGCTCACGTCCTGCTCGAACGCGGCGCCGATCAGCACCACCTCGAGGGATTCCAGCGCGTAGACGGTGCCGTACGGCGCCTTGCGGTTGACGTACAGGAACTTCTTGATGGTCCCGCCTTCTTCCATCATCTCTTCAGACATGACACTCCCCCACTCAGTCGCCGAAGACCACCAGGCGATCCGCCTGGATACCGGCCTCAATCAGCTGCCCCAGACCGGAGATGCGGAAGCCGTCGGCGATGTTCTGCGCGCTCTTGCCGTTCCGCTTCATCTCGCCCTCGTCCACGATGCCGCGGCGCTGGGCCGCGGCGACACAGACCACGAGGTCGAGATTGTGCTTCGCGGCCAGCTCGGACCAGCGATTGGTCACGTTCCGGTCATCCTGGGGCGGGGTCGTGAGATTGGTCCCGTTGTTCACACCGTCGTGGTAGAAGAACACGCGGAAGATCTCATGCCCCTTCTCCAGCGCCGCCCGGGTGAAGAGATAGGCGGTGTCGGATGCCTCGTGGGTGTAAGGCCCTTCGTTTACCTGGATTGCAAACTTCATAGCTGTGCCTGCCATCCCTTTGTCAGAAGCGGATATGCGTCGACGCGTTCAGCGAGCTGCGCGAACCCTTCCAGTTGTCGATGTGGAACTTGGTGAAGGGCAGGCCGGTGAGCTCGAAGAACCGCGGCCAACCGATACGGTCGATCCACTCGTTCATGCGCTCCCACTCGCGGGCATCTTCCTTGTAGGCGCGCAGGATCTTCTTGACCACGTCCGCAACCTCGGGCCAGCGGGGCGGGTTGTTCGGGATGCCGGCGGCCACCAGCTTGTGGAAGGTGGGCTTGCTGCGGGCATTGGAGTTCTTGCCGCCGACCCAGATGGCGAGCTTGGAATGCTCGGGGTCGTTGATCTGCATGGGCGGGCAGGGCGGATAGCAGGCGCCGCAGCAGATGCACTTCTTCTCGTCCACTTCCAGCGACGGCTTGCCGTTCACCATGGCGGGGCGGATGGCCGCCACCGGGCAACGGGCCACCACGGAGGGGCGCTCGCAGACGTTGGCCACCAGGTCGTGGTTGATCTTCGGCGGCTTGGTGTGCTGGATGTTGATGGCGATGTCACCCTGGCCGCCGCAGTTGATCTGGCAGCAGGAGGTGGTCATGCGCACGCGGTTGGGCATCTGCTCGTTGACGAACTCGTCGTGCAGCTCGTCCATCAGCGCCTTCACCGCCCCGGAGGCGTCGGTGCCGGGGATGTCGCAGTGCAGCCAACCCTGGGTGTGGGAGATCATGGACACCGAGTTGCCGGTGCCGCCGACCGGGAAGCCTTCCTGGTTCAGCTTGTCGATCAGGGGCTGGACCTTGGACTCGTCGCTCACCATGAACTCGATGTTGGAGCGGATGGTGAAGCGGACGAAGCCTTCGGCGAACTCGTCGGCGATATCGCACAGCTTGCGGACGGTGTAGAGATCCATCTGGCGCTGGGTACCGGCGCGGACGGTCCAGATGGCGTCGCCGCTCTTGGCGACGTGGTGCAGAACCCCGGGACGGGGACGGTCGTGCCAGGACCAGCTGCCGAAATTCTTCCGCATCAGCGGGTGCATGTACGGGAAGGGATCAGGCACGCCGCTCTCAATGGGCATACGCGGTGCTGACATGCTTACCTCCAAAATAGCGCTTATCTAGTTTTGGAAGGGGCGCCCACTCCGGGCGCCCCTGGCTTCGTCGATTACGACCCGGGTCAGCCCGCGGCCGCCTCGGCCTTACGCTGGAACCACTTCTCGGCCTCCTCGTCCCAGCGGTCCGTGCGGATGTAGGAGCTGGTACGGGGATTGGCGACCATGTTGGGATCCACCTCCAGGCCGATGCCCTCGAGGAAGTTCACCAGGCCGATACGCTCGATCATCTCGCCGGTGCGCTCGTGCTCCAGGGCGTTCTCGGCGAAGAAGTCGATGGTGTTCTCGGCGATCTCCTCCAGGCGCGCGTAGTCCTCGTCGGTATCGAGCCGCATGAAGGGGATGACCACGGTGCCCATCAGGTCACCGATCTTCAGGGTGCGCTTGCCGCCCATCAGGATGGACACACCCTTGTCGTCGCCGGGGGAGAGGGCCTTGGTCATCACGTTGATGCAGTGCATGCAGCGCACGCAGTTGCGGTTGTCCACCGCCAGGGTGTCGTCGTCGTTGAGCGACAGGGCCTGGGTGGGGCAGCGGGTGATGACGTTGTCGATGACGTACTTGCGGCCCTTCGCGGCGACGAAGGCCTTGACCTCGTCCTGGTCCACCTTCATGTCGTCGCGCCAGGTGCCGATGATGGCCATGTCGGCGCGCTGGATGGAGTTCATGCAGTCGTTGGGGCAGCCCGAGACCTTGAACTTGAACTTGTAGGGCAGGGCCGGACG
>JAQVKR010000110.1 GCA_028694565.1 Gammaproteobacteria bacterium
GCTGATGTCGGCCCCGGCCACGAAGGCCTTTTCGCCGCTGCCGGTCAGCAGCAGCACCCGCGCCCCGGGGTCGCGCCCCACCTCCGCGGCGGCCGCGCCGATCTCGTCCAGCGTCGCCGAGTTCAGGGCGTTGAGCGACTTCGGCCGGTTCACCGTCAGCCGCCAGATCCCCGCCTCCACCTCCTCCAGCAGCACGTTCTCGTAGGCCATCCTCACCTCCATCTCTGCTTTTTATTTATCCGCCGATTACGCAGATACTGAATCAGATTGAACCGCGGATTCACGTTGATTTTCGTTGATTGCTTCAGGGCCCCGATTGGATTTACAGGCGACCTGGACGCTGCCTCCAACCACACCTTCCCCCCCGGGTTCGATGCAGGTACAACAGAACAATCAACGTCGATAAACGTAAATCTGCGGTTCAACAAAAAAGGCGTCTGCGCAATCTGCGGGCAAATCAGTCATACCGGTAAAAGCCGCGGCCGGTCTTGCGGCCCAGGTAGCCGGCGTCGACCATCTGGCGCAGCAGCGGACAGGGACGGTACTTGGGGTCGCCGAAGCCGTCCTGGAGCACCTCGAGAATGGACAGGCAGGTGTCCAGCCCGATGAGATCGGCCAGCGCCAGGGGGCCCATGGGGTGGTGCATGCCGAGCTTCATGACCGTGTCGATGTCCTCGGCGGTGGCCAGCCCCTCGTGGAGGGTGAAAATCGCCTCGTTGATCATCGGCATGAGCACGCGGTTGGAGACGAAGCCCGGGCTGTCCTTGACGCTGACCGGGGTCTTGCCCAGCCGCAGCGCCAAATCGTGGACCCGCCGGTAGGTCTCCTCCGACGTCTGCAGGGCGCGGATGATCTCCACCAGCCCCATCAGCGGCACCGGGTTCATGAAGTGCATGCCGATGACCCGGTCGGGTCGGCCGGTGGCCGCGGCCAGGCGGGTCAGGGAGATGGAGGAGGTATTGGAGGCCAGGATGGTGCCGGGACCGCAGGCGCGATCCAGGGCCTGCAGCAGTTCGGCCTTTACCGAAAGGCTCTCGGTCACCGCCTCCACCACCAGATCCGCCCCGGCCAGGGCGGCCAGGTCGGTGGCGACGCCGATGCGCCCGAGGGTGGCGGCCTTGTCGGCGGCGGTGATCTTCTCCTTGGCCAGCAGCCGCTCGAGGCTGTTTTCGATGCCGGCCAGCCCGCGCCGCACAGCGGCATCCGAGGTATCGGCCAGGCGCACGTCGAAGCCGTGGGCGGCAAACACCTGGGCGATGCCGTGGCCCATGGTTCCGGCGCCCACCACCCCTACGCTCTCAATCTCCATCCTTAATCTCCGTTATTTTCTTCTTTCATCACATGAAAACATTTAACGCCAAGATGCGAAGGCGCGAAGGCGCCAAGGACATAAAGGGTTTTCCGTGTTCCGTGACTGGTGACTGCACTGTAGGTCCAGATTCATCCGGCCGGGCAGGGCCTTGAGCCCCGGCACCCTTGAGCAGATGAATCTGCCCCTACAATTCCTATCCCTTATCCCATCACCATCCAAACCTCGCCTCCCTGGCGTCTTCGCGCCTTCGCGTCTTGGCGTTGGGTCTTCAACCGCACCGGTACCTCACATATTCCGCCGGTACTGCCCGCCCACCTCGAACAGGGCCTGGGTGATCTGGCCCAGGGAGCAGCAGCGCACGGCGTCCATCAGCACGCCGAAGAGGTTTTCGTTGTTCACGGCGGCCTGCCGCAGGCGCTCCAGCATGGGTCCCGACGCCTCGGCGTGACGCGCCTGGAATTCGTCCAGGCGACAGAGCTGGCTCTCCTTCTCCGCCTCGGTGGAGCGGGCCAGCTCGATGGTCCGGGGCGCCTCCTCCGGGTTCTCCTTGAGGAAGGTGTTGACGCCGACGATGGGCAGGCGGCCATCGTGCTTGAGGGTCTCGTAGTGGAGCGACTCCTCCTGGATCCTGCCGCGCTGGTAGCCGGTCTCCATGGCCCCCAGCACGCCGCCGCGCTCGGCGATGCGCTCGAACTCCTTCAGCACCGCCTCCTCCACCAGGTCGGTCAGCTCCTCGATGATGAAGCTGCCCTGGTTGGGGTTCTGGTTCTGGGCCAGCCCCCATTCGCGGTTGATGATCAGCTGTATCGCCAGCGCCCGGCGCACCGAATCCTCGGTGGGGGTGGTGACGGCCTCGTCGTGGGCGTTGGTGTGCAGGCTGTTGCAGTTGTCGTAGACGGCGATGAGCGCCTGGAGGGTGGTGCGGATGTCGTTGAAGTCCATCTCCTGGGCATGCAGGGAGCGGCCGCTGGTCTGGATGTGGTACTTCAGCTTCTGGGCGCGTTCGTTGGCGCCGTAGCGCTCGCGCATGGCCACCGCCCAGATGCGCCGCGCCACCCGCCCCAGCACGGAGTACTCCGGGTCCATGCCGTTGGAGAAGAAGAACGACAGGTTGGGGGCGAAATCGTCGATGTGCATACCCCGGGCCAGGTACGTCTCCACGTAGGTGAAGCCGTTGGCCAGGGTGAAGGCAAGCTGGGTGATGGGGTTCGCCCCCGCCTCGGCGATGTGGTAGCCGGAGATGGAGACGGAGTAGAAGTTGCGCACCCGGTGGTGGACGAACCACTCCTGGATGTCGGCCATCATCCGCAGGGCGAACTCGGTGGAGAAGATGCAGGTGTTCTGGCCCTGGTCCTCCTTGAGGATGTCCGCCTGCACCGTCCCGCGCACGGTCTCCAGGGTCCACTCGCGGATCTTCTCCGCCTCGTCGTCGGTGGCCGGCCGGCCGTTGTCGCGCTCGAACTTCGCCAGCTGCTGGTCGATGGCGGTGTTGAAGAACATGGCCAGGATGGTGGGCGCCGGGCCGTTGATGGTCATGGAGACCGAGGTCATCGGATCGGTGAGATCGAAGCCGTCGTAGAGGGCCCGCATGTCGTCCAGGGTGGCGACGGAGACCCCCGAGTTGCCCACCTTGCCGTAGATGTCCGGCCGCCGGTCGGGATCGAAGCCGTACAGGGTCACCGAATCGAAGGCGGTGGAGAGCCGCTTGGCCTCGGAGTGGCGCGACAGGTACTTGAAGCGGCGGTTGGTGCGGAAGGCGTCGCCCTCCCCGGCGAACATGCGGGTGGGATCCTCGTCCGCGCGCTTGAAGGCGAACACCCCGGCGGTATAGGGGAAGCTGCCCGGCAGGTTCTCCAGCAGCAGCCAGCGCAGCAGCTCGCCGTGATCGTCCCAGCGCGGCAGCACCACCTTCGGCAGCCGGGTGCCGGACAGGGTGGTGGTGGTCAGGGGGATGTGCAGCTCGCGGTCCCGGATGCGCACCACGTATTCGTCCCCGGAGTAACTCTCGCGCACCCTCGGCCACTGCTCCAGCAGCCGCAGGGAACGGGGCTCCAGCGCCTGCTCCCGGCCCATGGCCAGGCGCGCCAGGGCGGCCGGGTCGCCCGCCGTCTCCGCCTCCAGCATGGCGGCGGCGGCCCGGAGCTGCTGACGTTCGCGGGCGAGCTGCGCCTGCGCCCGCGCCTGCTCGCGGTAGCCGCGCGACACCGCGGCGATTTCCGCCAGGTAGCGGGCCCGGGCGGCGGGCACGATCTCGGTCCCGCCGGTCGAGCGGCGGGCGGCCACGGCCGGGCCGCCGATCTCCCACTCCGCCAGCCCCTTCTCCCGCAGGCCCAGCACCAGCCCCTGGTAGAGCGCGGTGACGCCGTCATCGTTGAAGTGGGAGGCGGTGGTTCCGTACACCGGCATCGCCTCGGCCGGCTCGCCGAAGCGCTCGTGGTTGCGCTGATACTGCTTGCGCACGTCACGCAGCGCATCCTCGCCGCCCTTGCGATCGAACTTGTTGATGGCCACCAGGTCGGCGAAATCGAGCATGTCGATCTTCTCCAGCTGGCTGGCGGCGCCGAACTCGGGGGTCATGACGTAGAGCGACAGGTCCACGAGAGGCACGATGCCGGCGTCGCCCTGGCCGATGCCGGGCGTCTCCACGATGACGAGATCGAATCCCCCCGCCTTGCAGGCGTCCACCACCCCGGGCAGGCAGGCGGGCACCTCGCTGGCCGCGGACCGGGTGGCCAGCGAGCGCAGATAGACCGCGCCGCCGCCGATGGCGTTCATGCGGATACGATCGCCCAGCAGGGCGCCGCCGCTCTTGCGCCGGCTCGGGTCCACGGCGATGACGGCGATGCGCAGCCGATCCAGCTGATCCAGGCGGATGCGGCGGATCAGCTCATCGGTGAGGGAGGACTTGCCGGCCCCGCCGGTGCCGGTGATGCCGATCACCGGCACCCGGCGCCGGGCGGCCCGCTCCCGCAGGTCCGCGCGCAGCGGCTCGGGGGCGGTCCCGGACTCGAGCAGGGTGATGAGCCGGGCCAGTCCGCGCCAGCCATCCACGCCGAGCCGGTCGAGATCCACCCCGGCGTCGTGGGCGAGATCCGCCCCGGCCCGGGCGAGCATGTCCCGGATCATCCCCTGCAGCCCCAGGCTCTGCCCATCCTCCGGCGAGTAGATGCGCGCGACTCCGTATTCGTGCAGGGCCCGGATCTCCTCCGGGACGATCACCCCGCCGCCGCCGCCGAAGACCCGTATGTGGCCGGCATTGCGCTCGCGCAGCTTGTCCACCATGTAGCGGAAGTACTCCACGTGACCGCCCTGGTAGGAGCTCACGGCAATGGCGTGGGCGTCCTCCTGGACGGCCGCGTCCACGACCTCCTCCACCGAGCGGTTGTGGCCGAGGTGGATGACCTCCGCGCCACCGGCCTGGAGTATGCGGCGCATGATGTTGATGGAGGCGTCGTGGCCGTCGAACAGGCTAGCGGCCGTCACGAACCGCAACGGGCCGGGCGGCGCCTGGTGGCCGATCTCCGCACTCGCCTGCGGGCGCACATCGTCTGGCATCTTTTCCTCCGCGCCGTGAGCCGCCCATGCCGGAGGCCACGGTTCGAGTACTTGTTCAGTCCCTTCGGTTCCCACGCCCCGCCGACTGGTGCGGACCCGCCCGGGGAGAGGGCCGGCCTTCGCCCGGGCGGAGCCGGGAGCGGAGCATCCCGGTAGGTAGAGGAAGCTACATAACGTTTACGTAAACGTCAATACAACCGCCATCGATCCCGGTGGGGTCCCACCGGGCCACGCTGTGCAGCGGGCCGCCGGCCCCGCTGCGCGCCAGCGGGGCAATCCATAACCTGGGGCGGCATGATGCCGCATGCTCAATCAGATCGGACTTATGGACTTGAAATGGCGACCCAAGACCGGTATGGTAAAAAAGATGTTTATTTACAGAAACATGACAGTGGCGCCCAACGCAGGCGCTGCAATCCGGCATTATGCAGTCCCCGCCTTCAATCGCACTCGCCCGCCATCATGGGCAGGACGCGGCCGTCCCCGCTGATCCCCCGGGATGAACAATCCCATGCCGCGGCACCGCTCGCCGCGCGACACTCAAGACCACCGGAAAGCGCGCCCGGGTGCGCTCATGGACAGAACTCGATGACGGAGAGACAGACAAGCGAACGCCGCCCCGCAGCGGTGAGGGCCGAATTCCGCAAACCGGTGCTCGGCGATGGCGCCGCGGTCTGCGAACTGATTCGCAACTGCCCGCCGCTGGATGTGAATTCCTGCTACTGCTACTTCCTGCTGTGCGGCCACTTCGCCGGCACCAGCGTGGTGGCGGAGTCCGGTGGCGCCGTCACCGGCTTCATCTCCGCCTACCTGGAGCCCGCGGCGCCGGACACCGTCTTCGTCTGGCAGGTGGCCGTGGACGCCTCGCAGCGCGGCACCGGCCTCGCCGGGCGGATGCTGGACACCATCTTGTCGCGGACGGAGTGCGCCGGCGTACGCTGGCTGGAGACCACCGTCTCCCCCTCCAACCGCGCCTCGCGCCGGCTCTTCGAGCGGTTTGCCGATCGCCGGGGGGCCCGGCTGGAGGAACGCCCCTTCCTGGAGGCGGCGCACTTCGGCGACAGCGGCCATGAAGCGGAGCCCCTGCTGCGGATCGGGCCGCTGGGAGACGCCTGAACACCACTGCCAGAGCCTGGCCGAATGATGCAGAGCCGGACCGCCGCGCCACGCGGCGCACACCCGGCTCCCGTCACCCTGACAGGCTCTGGCGTCCGACTCGCAACCATCGTCACCGAATCGACACCAACCAGACCGAGAGGCTGAATCATGCGCATCTTCGAACAGCTGGAATCCGAGGTCCGCGGCTACGTGCGGTCCTTCCCCGCCATTTTCGACACCGCCAAGGGCTCCTATCTCTACGACGACCAGGGCAACCAGTACATCGACTTCTTCGCCGGCGCCGGAACCCTGAACTACGGGCACAACAACCCCGCCTTCAACAAGGCGCTGCTCGAGTACCTGGAGCGTGACGGCATCGTCCACGGCCTGGACAAGGCCACGGTGGCGAAGAAAAACTTCCTGCAGAAGTTCTACGACACCATCCTCGCGCCCCGCAATCTCGACTACAAGGTGCAGTTCACCGGCCCCACCGGCACCAACGCGGTCGAGACCGCCTTGAAGCTGGCGCGGATGGTGAAGCGCCGCTCCACCGTGATCTCCTTCACCAACGGCTACCACGGCCTGACCATGGGATCGCTGGCGGTGACCGGCAACAACTTCTACCGCGACGAGTTCTTCGGCGTGCGCAGCAACACCGCCTTCATGCCCTATGACGGCTACTTCGGCAAGGACGTCAACACCATCGACTACCTGCGCCGGTTCCTGACCGACGGCAGCAGCGGCGTCGACCTGCCCGCCGCCTTCATCGTGGAAACGGTCCAGGGCGAGGGCGGCGTGAACGTGGCCAGCGACGAATGGCTCCAGGGGCTGGAGTCCCTGTGCCGCGAGCTCGACATCCTGCTCATCATCGATGACATCCAGGTGGGCAACGGCCGTACCGGCACCTTCTTCAGCTTCGAGCGCGCCGGCATCAAGCCCGACATGGTGACCCTGTCCAAGTCGGTGGGCGGCGGCCTGCCCCTGGCCCTGCTGCTCATGCGGCCCGATCTGGACCAGTGGAAGCCGGGCGAGCATACGGGCACCTTCCGTGGCAACAACCTCGCCTTCGTGGCCGCCACCGAGGCGCTGGCCTACTGGGAGAACGACGATCTCTCCGAGGCGGTCAGGTACAAGGGCGCGGTCATGAAGGAGGAGCTGGATCGCATCGCCGCCAAGTTCCCCGACCTGGAGTCCGAGGTCCGCGGCGTGGGCATGGTCTGGGGCCTGGAGCTTCCGCGCACCGGGTTCGCCGGCGAGCTCTCCAAGGAGTGCTTCGAGAACGGCATGGTGATCGAGACCGCGGGCGCCGAGGATCAGGTGCTGAAGTTCCTCCCCGCGCTGACCATCGAGGAGGAGACCCTGCGGGAGGGTTTCGGAATCATCGAAAAGGCAATCGACGCCCTGCTGACCCGCAAGCAGGCGCTGCGCAGTGGAGCGGTACGATGATTGTGAAGCGGCTGAGCGAGATTATCGAGACCGATAACGACGTCAAGGCTGAGAACGGCCACTGGGCGAGCAGGCGCTTCCTGCTGAAGAGGGATGGGATGGGGTTCTCGTTCCACGACACCACCATCTTCGCCGGGACCGAGACCTACATCTGGTACAAGAACCACCTGGAGGCGGTCTACTGCGTGGCCGGCGAGGGCGAGATCGAGGACCTGGAGACCGGCATCACCCACCCCATCTCCGACGGCACCCTGTACGCCCTCAACGGCAATGAGCGCCACTACCTGCGCGCCCGCGAGGACATGCGCCTGATCTGCGTGTTCAATCCGCCGCTCACGGGCGCCGAGGTGCACGACGAGGACGGCGCCTATCCGCTGCTGGTCGACAGCGCCTGAGACGGCGTCCCGCCCCGGGCGCCCGGGGCGGGACCACCCGCAGCGCCACACCCGCGCAACCGCCAGG
>JAQVKR010000111.1 GCA_028694565.1 Gammaproteobacteria bacterium
CCGCGACCTCAGGATCCTCGCCGGGCTGCTGCCCTTCCTGCGGGAGTACCGCGGGCGGGTGCTGCTGGCGCTCGCCAGCCTGGCGCTGGCCAAGCTGGCCGGCGTCGGCGTGCCGCTGGTGCTGAAGGAGATCATCGACGCCCTCGACACCGAGCGGGCCGCCGCGCTGGTCCTGCCCCTGGGGCTGCTGCTGGGCTACGGCGCCCTGCGCCTTTCCAGCTCCATGTTCAACGAGTTGCGCGACTCGGTCTTCGCCCGGGTGCGCTACCGGGTCATGCGGCGCATCTCCATCCGGGTGCTGGAGCATCTCCACGCCCTCAGCCTGCGCTTCCACCTGGAGCGCAATACGGGCGCCATCTCCCGCGACATCGAGCGCGGCACCCGCAGCGTGAGCATCCTGCTCAACTACCTGGTCTTCAACATCCTCCCCACCCTGTTCGAGTTCGTCCTGGTGTCGGCGATCCTGCTCGGCAAGTACCCGGCCGGCTTCGCCGGCGCGGTGCTGGTCACGGTGGGCGTCTACGTCACCTTCACCCTGCTCATCACCGAGTGGCGCATGCACTACCGGCTGCGCATGAACTCCCTGGACTCCCACGCCAACAGCCAGGCCATCGACGGGCTGATCAACTACGAGACGGTGAAGTACTTCGGCAACGACCGGTTCGAGGTCAGCCGCTACGACGGCAGCCTGTCGGAGTGGGAGGACGCCGCGGTGAAGAGCCAGACCTCCATGTCGCTGCTCAACTTCGGCCAGGGCGCCATCATCGCCCTGGGCGTCACCGTGGTCATGGTGATGGCGGGACAGGGCGTGGTCGCGGGTGCGCTGTCCCTGGGCGACCTGGTGCTGGTGAACACCATGATGCTGCAGCTGTTCATGCCGCTGGGGTTCCTCGGCGTGGTCTACCGCCAGATCAAGCACACCCTGGTGGACATGGGCCAGATGTTCGACCTGCTGGAGCGCACCCCCGAGGTGCGTGACGCGCCCGACGCCGGCGAGCTGGGGCTGGCGCACGCCCCCGAGGTGCGCTTCGACCGGGTGAGCTTCGCCTACCAGCCGGAACGGCCCATCCTGCGGGAGGTGGACTTCGCCATCGCCCCGGGAACCAAGGTGGCGGTGGTGGGGCCCTCGGGCGCCGGCAAGTCGACCCTGGCGCGGCTGCTGTTCCGCTTCTACGAGGTGGGCTCGGGCGCGATCCGGGTGGACGGCCGGGACATCGCCGGGGTCACCCAGGAGAGCCTGCGCCGGGCCATCGGCATCGTTCCCCAGGACACGGTGCTGTTCAACGACACCATCCTCTACAACATCGCCTACGCCCGCCCCGAGGCCAGCCGGGAAGAGGTGGAGCAGGCGGCCCGGCTGGCCCACATCCACGACTTCATCGCGGGGCTGCCCCAGGGCTACGACACCGTGGTGGGCGAGCGGGGCCTGAAGCTCTCCGGCGGGGAGAAGCAGCGGGTCGCCATCGCCCGGGTGATTCTCAAGAATCCGCCCATCCTGGTGTTCGACGAGGCCACCTCCTCCCTCGACTCGCGCTCGGAGAAGGCCATCCAGACCTCGCTCGCCGAGGTGGCGGAGAACCACACCACCCTGGTCATCGCCCACCGCCTGTCCACCATCGTCGACGCGGACGCCATCCTGGTGATGGACCAGGGCCGGGTGGTGGAGCGCGGCACCCATGCCGACCTCCTCGCCGCCGACGGCATCTATGCCCGCCTCTGGGCCCTGCAGCAGGCCGAGTCCCGCGAGCCCCGCCTGCCGCCGACGGCGGCCGTGCCCGAGCCGGCCGAATAGACTGATTCCCCGGTCGCAGACCCGGCGGTTTCAGCTGTCTTTTCTCCGGTCTGCGCCATCCGCGCGATCCGGGGGCGTCCTCCTGAACAACTCCCGCGCTGCTGGCCCGGACCCCGTCCGCGGTGTAAATTGGCGCCATGGGCAAGGAACCGAACGGCAACGGGCTGCTGCGGCTGCGGCGGGTGGATATCGACACCTACCGGGAGAACGTGGGCTACCTCCACCGGGAGTGCCCGGTCTACCGCGCCGAGGGCTTCCAGGCCCTGTCGAAGGTGGAGATCACCACCAACGGCAAGACGGTGCTGGCGCTGCTGAACGTGGTGGACGACGAGGCCATCGTCGCCCCCGACGAGCTGGGGCTCTCGGAGCAGGCCTTCGATCAGCTCGGGGTGGAGGCCGGCGCGCCGGTGCGGGTGGCCCAGGCCGAGCCTCCCGCCTCCATGGATGCGGTGCGGCGCAAGATCGCCGGCGAGCGGCTCACCGAGGAGGATTTCCACGCCATCACCCGCGACCTGGTCCACAACCGCTACTCGAAGATGGAAATGGCCGCCTTCCTGGTGGCCTCGGGCCAGACCGGCCTGGACCGGGACGAGGTGCTCTACTACACCCGCGCCATGGCCGAGTCGGGACGGCGGCTGGACTGGCACGAGCCGCTGGTGGCGGACAAGCACTGCATCGGCGGCATTCCCGGCAACCGCACCAGCATGCTGGTGGTGCCCATCGTCGCCGCTCACGGCATGCTCATCCCCAAGACCTCGAGCCGCGCCATCACCTCGCCGGCCGGCACCGCCGACACCATGGAGGTGCTGGCCCGGGTGGAGCTCTCGCCCGAACGCCTGCACAGCATCGTGCGCAAGGAGCGCGGCTGCCTGGCCTGGGGCGGGACGGCCCACCTGGCCCCCGTGGACGACATCCTCATCGCCGTGGAACGGCCGCTGGGCATGGACGCGGTCGGCCAGATGGTGGCCTCCATCCTGTCCAAGAAGCTGGCGGCGGGGGCCACCCACCTGCTGGTGGACATCCCGGTGGGCCCGACCGCCAAGGTGCGGCACATGCGCCAGGCGCTCGCCCTGCGCAAGCTGTTCGAGTTCGTGGGCGATCGCATCGGCATCCTGCTGGAGGTCATCATCACCGACGGCCGCCAGCCCGTCGGCCGCGGCATCGGCCCGGTGCTGGAGGCCCGCGACGTGATGCAGGTGCTGGGCAACCACCCCGACGCGCCGCCGGACCTGCGCCAGAAGTCCCTGCGCCTGGCGGGGCGGGTGCTGGAGTTCGACCCCGACGTCCGCGGCGGTCACGGCTTCGCCATCGCCCGGGACATTCTCGACTCGGGGCGGGCGCTGGCCAAGATGAACGCCATCATCGCCGCCCAGGGCGGGCTGGAGACCGGTCCCGGGCCCGGCGAGCTGACCCACGAGGTCACCGCCGGCCAGGACGGCGTCGTGGTGGGCATCGACAACCTGCAGATGAACCGCATCGCCCGCCTTGCCGGCGCCCCCATGGACAAGGGCGCCGGGGTGGATCTGCTCAGGAAGCTGGGCGACCCGGTGCGGAAGGGTGAGCCCATCTATCGCATCCATGCCGAGTTCGAGGCCGACTTCCGCTTCGCCCGGAGGCTGGCCGAGCGCGACAGCGGCTACAGCATCGGGGCCACCGAGCAGCTGCCCGGCACCTACGTCGATTCCTGAATCTCCGCCCCGTGCCGGCTGCTGCGAAACCGGCGCCGGTGAGCTATGGTTAGTGGTCCAGGGCAACCGCCAACCGGTCACCGCGATGACTCCAGACCTGAGAACGGCAACGGCAGGAGAATCCGGCCATGTCTGACATGCTGGTACTCGGATTCCCGGAATACCGCTCCCCCGCCGTACGCCTGGGCGAGGCGCTGGACTGCCCCTGCGGCGCGGTCGCGGTCCATCGCTTTCCGGACGGGGAGAGCCTGGTGCGCCTGCCCCCGGAGCTGCCCCCCCACGTCATCCTGTGCCGCAGCCTGGAGCACCCCAACGACAAGCTGGTGGAGCTCCTGCTGGCCATCGACACGGCCCGCAGCCTCGGCGCCGAACGGCTGACCCTGGTGGCCCCCTACCTCTGCTACATGCGCCAGGACACCGCCTTCAATCCCGGCGAGGCCGTCAGCCAGCGGGTCGTGGGCAGGCTGCTCGGCGAACGGCTGGAGGCGGTGATCACCGTGGACGCCCACCTGCACCGGGTGAGCGATCTGCCCGAGGTGATCCCCGGCGCCCGGGCGATCAACCTGACCGCGGCGCCGCTGATGGCCGCGCGGCTCGCCCGGCGCAGCGACGGCCCCCTGCTGCTGGGCCCCGACCAGGAGTCGGAGCAGTGGGTGGCGGGCATCGCCGCCAAGGCGGGGCTGGAGTACGCCATCGCCCGCAAGGTCCGCCACAGCGACCACGCCGTGAGCATCAGCCTGCCGGAGGTGGAAATCGCCGGACGGACGGTGGTGCTGGTGGACGACGTGGTGAGCACTGGGCACACGGTGGCCGAAACCGCCGCCGCCCTCAAGGCGGCCGGCGCCAGGCGGGTGGACTGCCTGGCGACCCATCCGCTGCTGGCCCCCGGCGCCGAGCAGCTGCTGGAGAAAGGGGGGATTGACACCCTCTGCAGCAGCGACAGCATCATCCACCCCAGCAACGTCGAGCAGCTGGCCGGACTCCTGGCGCGGGCAATCCGTTCCCTGGACGGCGCCGACACCCTGGAGCCCGACAGCCTCATCGTCGACGGGGGTTGAGCGCGTGCGCTCACCCTTCTCGCCCCTGCAGCTGCTGCTGTTCATCTTCCTCATCGCCTTCCTGGTGGTGTTCGTACAGCTCGGCGTGCTCACCATCGCGGTGGAGAAGCTGGGCCTTTCACCCTCCTCCGCGCTGCTGCTGCTGGCCGCCTCGCTGTTCGGCAGCGCCATCAACCTGCCGCTGTTCCAGATGGACGCCCGCCCGCCGCCCCCCGGACAGATCGACTGGCGCTTCCGCACCCTCCTGCGTCCGCCCCTGGCCTTCACCGGCAAGACCGTGGTGGCGGTGAACCTGGGCGGCTGCCTGATCCCGCTGACCTTTTCCGCCTACCTGATGCGGCTCCACCCCCTGGGCTGGGGCGAGGTGCTGGCGGCGGTGGCGGCGGTGGCGGCCATCAGCCACTGGATCAGCCGGCCCATCCCCGGGCTCGGCATCGGCATGCCCATTTTCGTCGCCCCCCTGGCCGCCGCGGCCGTGGCCCTGCTGGTGGACCCGCAGCAGAGCGCGCCGCTGGCCTACATCTGCGGCACCCTGGGCGTCCTGGTGGGCGCCGACCTGCTGCGCATCAAGGACATCCGCGCCATGGGGGTGCCCATCGCCGCCATCGGCGGGGCGGGCACCTTCGACGGCATTTTCATGACCGGCATCGTCGCCGTGCTGCTCGCCTGAGGCCCGCCGGTCCCGGCGCCCGCGCGGCTCGCGACGGCAGCGGCCCTGCGCCGGGCGGCGCGCGGCGGTGCCCGGGGGTGTGAACCGAGCCATGTTTCCGGCCCCGGCGGCCGACTACGCTTAAGGGCAACCCCCTGGCGGACGAGAACGATCCGAGGGATCGGAAGGAGACATCGGCGGATGCGGCAGGGCTTACTCGAACGTTCGGGCCATACCCCGCGCCGCCGGGCCTGGTTCGCCAGCGGGGGCGTCCTGCTGCTGCTCCTGGCCCTCTGGCAGCTGGGCGGCTACTGGCTGGAGGGCCACCTGCGCGCCGATCTCCAGGCCCGCGTCGAGTTGCGGGCCGGCGCGCAGGTGGCGCGGCTGGAGTCCGCGCTCCGGCAGCGCTTCCGCCTCCTCGACGGACTTGCCGCTTTCACCGCCCACACACCGAAGGACGACCGCTTCAAGCCCGCCTTCGAGGATTTCTCCTCCCACCTGCAGCGCAACGATCCCGCCATCCTCGCCTTCAGCCTGATTCCCCGGGAGGGCCGCGGCTACCGTTGGGAGGCGCCGGGCGTCGAGCTGCCCGCCGCCTCGCCCCGCCCTCCGCCCGTCCCCGGGCTGCCGACCCCCGGCCTGGCCCGGCTCGGCCCGGTGCTCGACGCGGGCGCCGGGCGCCTGGCCGTGGAAGCCATTCTGCCCATCTACAATCACGACCTGTTCTGGGGGCGCGCCACCGCGCTGCTGGCGCTCGCCCCGCTCCTGCGGGAGGCCGGACTGGAGGCGGGCGACCCGGGGCTGGAGTGGGCACTGCTGACGCCGCAGCGGCGCCTGCTGGGCGGCCGCTCCACGCTCCTGGAGCGGAATCCGCGCTACTTCGGCGTCAACCTGCCCGGAAGCGACTGGCGCCTGGCCGTGGAGCCCAGGGACGGCTGGGAGGCGGCCGTCATCACGCCGCTGCGCCTGTACGGTGCGGGCGGGTTGACGCTGGTGGTGCTGCTGACCGCCCTGTTCCACCTCCTGGCCGGACGCCAGGCCTGGCTGGCCGAGAGCGTCCACCAGAGCACCGAGGTCCTGACCCGGACCAACCGCAGCCTGCAGCGGGAAGCCCGCGGCCGCCTGCGCCTGGAGGAGCAGCTGCAGCTCTTCCGTGATCTGGTCGATCATTCGCCGGACGCCTTTTTCGTCATCGAACCGGCGACCGCCAATGTCGTGGAGATCAACCGCCCCGGCTGCCGGCTGTTCGAGCGATCCCGCGACCTCCTGGTCGACGCCCCGTTTCCGGAGCTGGTGAATCTCGATGGCGGAATGGAGGGCTGGAGCGACCTGGTCACCGCCGTGCAGACGGAACCGGGCAGGCGGACGCCCGGCGAGATCCGGCTGCGCGATGGCAGTCGGCGGCCGGTGGAAATCGCCCTCAGCCATGTCAATCGGGGCAGCGAGCGCCGCCTGGTGGCGGTCGTGCGCGATGCCAGCGAACGGACCCGGACCGAGCAGTCGCTGCGCGAGGACGAGTCGCGCCTCAGGCGCATCGTCGAGGAGATGCCGGTGATGCTGAGCGCCGGCGACGAGCAGGGCCGGGTACTGTTCTGGAACCGCGCCTGCGAGCGGGTGAGCGGTTACCGCGCCGAGGAGATCGTGGGCGACGCGGAAGCCTCCGCCCTGCTCTATCCGGACCCCGATTACCGGCGGCGAATGCTGGCTGAGCGGAACCGGTGGGGGCACAACTACCGCGACCGGGAGTGGCGGCTGACCACCCGCAGCGGCGAGGTGCGCCATATTCTCTGGTCGGACATCTCGGCCCAGGTTCCGATACCCGGCTGGCCCTACTGGGGCGTCGGCGTGGATATCACCCCCCTGCGCCACGCCGAGGAGCGGCTAAGCCTCTACCAGGCCATCTTCTCCCACTCCACCGACGCGGTGGGCATCATCGCCACCGACGGCCGCTACCTGCGCCAGAACGCGGCGCACCGGCGCCTGCTCGGCTACGAGGACGAGATCCTGCACCGCAACACGCCCGCCCTGCACATGGGCGAGCAGAACTTCAACGACATCGTCCATGATCTCGAGCACAAGGGGGACTTCCGCGGCGAGGTCACCTGCCGGCGCGCGGACGGCCGGCACATCGAGGTGGAGATATCCGCCTTCCCGGTCCTGGACGAGACCGGCCGCCCCTTCTGCTACGTGGGCATCAAGCGCGACGCCACCGAGCGCCGGCGGGTGGAGCAGCGCCTGCGCCAGGCCGCGACCGTATTCGAGAACACCACCGAGGGGGTCATGATCACCGATGCCCGCCAGCGCATCGTCATGGTCAACGAGGCCTTCACCTCCATCACCGGCTACAGCCGCCGCGAGGCCCTCGGCCGCACCCCCGGCCTGCTCGGCTCCGGCCACCACCCGCAGAGCTTCTTCGACGCCATGAACGCCCAGTTGCGCGAACAGGGCCAGTGGCGCGGCGAGATCTGGAACCGGCGCCGCGACGGCGAGCTCTACCCCGCCTGGCTCAGCATCGGCACCGTCCGCAACGACGCGGGCGAGATCAGCAACTTCGTCGCCGTCTTCTCGGACATCAGCTCCATCAAGGAATCGGAGCGCAAGTTCGCCCACCTCGCCCACCACGACGCCCTCACCGGGCTGCCCAACCGGCTGCTGTTCCATGCCCGGCTGGAGCAGGCC
>JAQVKR010000112.1 GCA_028694565.1 Gammaproteobacteria bacterium
TCGGGGCCCTCGGCGTCGATCTCCACCTCGGTGCCGCGGCTGGCGGCGAGCATCATCACGCCGAGGATGCTCTTGCCGTTCACCTCGCGCTCGCCGCGGCGCAGGGTGACGCTGGACTCGAAGGCGGAGGCGGTCTTGACGAACTTGGCGGCGGCGCGGGCGTGCAGGCCCAGCTTGTTGATGATGGTGGTCTGCAGGGTGGGCATCAGGGCAGGGCGCGGGGCGCGCGTTTCTCCTCCGGGCAGCAGTCGATGATGCCATCGCGGCCGCCGCTCAGGGCCTTCTGGGCCAGTTCGTCGAGGTTGAGCTGGGGGTAGTTGAGCACCCGCAGCAGCATGGGCAGGTTCACGCCGGAGACCACCCGCACCCCTTTCGGGTCGAGCAGGGAGTGGGCGATGTTGCTCGGCGTGGAGCCGTAGATGTCGGTGAGCACCAGCACCCCGTCGCCCTGATCCAGGCGCCGCAGCTGGGCCCGGGCGTTCTCCCGCAGCTGGTCGGGGTCGCAGTCGGAGCGGACCTCCAGCGTCTCGGTGCAGAGCGGGCAGATGCCCAGGGTGCCGACGGCGCTGGAGAGCAGCTCCGCGCCGATGCGGTTGTGGGTGATCACCAGGAGTCCGACAGTCATGAGAGCTCCCTGTGGCGGGTCTGTACGTTGTCGCGCAGGCCGCTGAAGTGGCGGGACAGGCGCGAGACCAGGTAGACGGATCGGTGGTGGCCGCCGGTGCAGCCGATGGAGACCGTGAGGTAGCTGCGGTTGTTGGTCTCGAAGGCCGGGATCCAGTATTCCAGAAAGTCGCGGATCTGGGTGTACATGGCATTCACCTCCGGGTGCGCCTCCAGAAAGGCGATGACCTCCCTGTCGCTGCCGGTGAGCCGGCGCAGGGTCGGCTCCCAGTAGGGGTTGGGCAGGCAGCGCACGTCGAAGACGATGTCGGTGTCGGTGGGGATGCCGCGCTTGTAGCCGAAGGACTGGAACAGCAGCGACAGCTCCCCGACCCGCTTGCCCGCCACCCGCTCGCGGATGATGTCGCGCAGCTGGTAGATGTTGAGCGCGCTGGTGTCCACCCGCAGGTCGGCCAGCGCGGCGATGGAGCCGAGCAGTTCCCGCTCACGGTCGATGGCCTCGCGCAGGGGCAGGTCGCCGCGGCTCAGGGGGTGGCGCCGGCGGGTTTCGCTGAAGCGCTTGAGCAGCACCGGGTTCTCGGTGTCGAGGAAGATGATCTGGCAGCCCAGGCCGCGGGCCTTCACCGCGGCCAGGATCTCCGGGAAGCGGGCCAGGTCGGCGGGCAGGTTGCGGGCGTCGATGCTCACCGCGGTCCGTCCGCCGCGGGGCAGGGCGCCGGCATCGCTGAGCTGCTCGGCCAGGGCCGGCAGCAGGCCGACCGGGAGGTTGTCCACGCAGTAGTACTCCAGGTCCTCCAGGGTCTGCAGGGCGATGCTCTTGCCCGACCCCGACAGGCCGCTGATGACCACCAGGTTCATGCCGGCCCCCGCTCGATGTGGGCCCGCTGGCGTTCGATGAACTCGGTGCCGGCGTCGTAGCCCCGGCTCTTGAGCAGCTCGTTGCGCACGGCGGCTTCCACCAGCACCGCCAGGTTGCGCCCCTCCGCCACCGGGATGGTCACCTCGGGCACCTCGATGCCGAGCATTTCGCGGCGGCGCTGTACGCCGTGCAGCCGATCGATGGCCGCGAGTTCATGGCCTTCCATCTCCTTGAGATGTATCACCAGGTCCAGTACGTGCTCCGGCGCCAGGGCGCTGTCGCCGAACATGGCCCGCACGTTGAGTATGCCCAGTCCGCGCACTTCAAGGAAGTCGTGCAGCGGCTCCGGGCAGTAGCCCACCAGCATGCGTGGAACGGTGTTGGCGAACTCCGGGGCGTCGTCGGCGATGAGCCGGTGTCCGCGGCTGAGCAGGGCCAGGGCCAGTTCGCTCTTGCCGATGCCGCTCTCGCCGCTGAGCAGCACGCCGGCGCCCAGCACCTCCATGAACACGCCGTGGACGGTGATGCGCGCCGAGAGGGACTGGGTGAGATAGAAGTTGAGACGGTTGATCAGCCGCCGGGGTTCCAGGCGGGAGCTGAGCAGGGGGAATCCGTTCCGCTCCGCGCGCTCGACCAGGCCCGGCGGGGCCGTGCTGCCGCCCGCCAGGATGGCGAGCACCGCCGGCGCCGCGAACGGATCCCGGGCCGCGTCCGCCTCCCGCTCCAGCCACTCCAGTTCGGCGCCGGTCAGCAGGGGGATCGCGTGGGGGTGTATCGGGTTGAAGAAGCCCGCGAGTCCGGTCACGGGGAGCTCCGGGAGGCTCAGTTGACGCTCGCCGCCGGCCTGGCCGGCAATCCAGGAGAGGCAGAGGTTCTCCCGCTGGACTTCAAACAGGTTGTTTACGCTAATCGTCCGGGGCATCCGTTTCGGCGGCCTCGTAACTCAGGATCGTCTGGAGCAGCGCGGCCGCGTCAGGCGCTTCACGCAGCCGCTGCCGGGCCTCTTCGTCGCTGAACAGCTGGGCCAGCCGCGCCAGGACCTCGAGGTGTTCCTCGGTGGCGTTCTCGGGCACCAGCAGCGCGAACAGCAGGTCCACCGGCTTGTCGTCGATGGCGTCGAAGTCGATGGGCTCCTGCAGGTGGGCGAGGGCGCCGATGACATGGTCGCTGTTCTTCAGCCGCCCGTGGGGGATGGCGATGCCGTGGCCGATGCCGGTGCTGCCGAGGCGCTCGCGGGCGATGAGGCTCTCGAACACCTCGGTGGGGTCCAGCCCCGGTTCGTCGGCCGCCGCCAGTTCGCCGAGGAATTCCAGCGCACGCTTCTTGCTGCCGGCGCTGACGCCGGTCGCGGTGCGCTCGAGGGTCAGTATGTCACGCAGGTGCATGGTGATTCGTCGCTTTGCGGTGCGATCCGTCCGAGTGCAATCGTCTGGCGTCTTTCACTGGTCTCGTTCCGGGTCAGCCGCAGTTGTCGTGGATTCGAGTCCGGGCGGGGCGGCGGGCCCCGCCGCCCCTCCCCGGTCCCCGGCCTCAGGCGCGCTTGGCGCTCTCGTGGTTGTGGGCCTGGGACTTTTCCTTGTGCTTCTTCACCTGCCGGTCGAGCTTGTCCACCAGGGCGTCGATGGCCGCGTACATGTCATCGTGCTCGGCGTCGGCATACAGTTCGGCCCCGCTCAGATGGATGGTGGCCTCGGCCTTCTGCCGCAGCTTCTCCACGCTCAGGATCACGTGCACGTTGGTGATGTTGTCGAAATGGCGCTCGACCTTCTCCAGTTTCGAATTCACATAGTCGCGCAGTGCCGGGGTGATGTCGACGTGATGACCGGTGATGTTGGTCTGCATAGCTGACTCCTTAAGCCTTATAGCAGGCGCTTTCTTTCGTTTGATGGCGGTATCGCCATGACCTCGCGGTACTTTGCGATGGTCCTGCGTGCCACGTTGACTCCCTGTTCAGACAGGATTTTTGCGATCTTGCTGTCGCTGAGCGGCTTGGACGGCTGCTCCGCGGCGATGAGCTTCTTGATGAGTGCGCGAATCGCCGTGGAGGAGGCCTCGCCGCCGCTCGCGGTGCTGACGTGGCTGGAGAAGAAGTATTTGAGCTCAAAGATACCACGGGGGGTGAGCATGTACTTCTGGGTGGTGACCCGGGAGATGGTGGACTCGTGCATCTCCACCGCCTCGGCGATGTCGTGCAGGACGAGGGGCTTCATGGCCTCCTCGCCGTGCTCCAGGAAGCCGCGCTGGTGCTCGACGATGCAGGTGGCCACCTTCAGCAGGGTCTCGTTGCGGCTCTGGATGCTCTTCAGGAACCAGCGCGCCTCCTGCAGCTGGGTGCGCAGGAAGTTGTTGTCCTGGCTGTTGTCGGCCCGGCGCACGAGGGCGGCGTAGCCGGGATTCACGCGCAGCCGCGGGGAGGCCTCCGGGTTGAGCTCCACCAGCCAGCTGCCCCGGTGCTTGCGCACGATGACGTCCGGCACCACGTACTGCGGCTCCTCGCCGCCCACCTCGTTGCCGGGGCGGGGGTTGAGGGTCTGGATCAGCTGGATGACCTCGCGCAGCTCGTCCTCGCTGATCTTCATCCGCCGCTGGACCTGGGCATAGTCGCGCGAGCCCAGCAGCTCCAGGTGGTTTTCCACCAGGTTCAGGGCCTCGCCGCGCCAGGGCGTGTCGGCGGGCAGCTGGCGCAGCTGCAGCGACAGGCATTCGCCCAGGTCGCGGGCGCCCACCCCGACGGGGTCGAAGGTCTGGATGCGGTGCAGGACCGCCTCCAGCTCGTCGAGCTCCACCTCGAACTCCGGGTCGAGGCTGGCCAGGAGCTCCTCCAGCGTGGCGCCGAGATAGCCGCGTTCGTCGATGCCGTCGATGAGCAGCCGGGCCAGCTCCAGGTCGCGGTCGTTGAAGTGGGCGAGACTGGCCTGCCAGAGGAGGTGATCCTGCAGCGACTCGCCGCCCCGGCTGATGTTGGCGAACTCCTGCTCGTCGCCCTCGTCGTGCCCGGAGTGGCTGCTGGGCACGTCGTAGATGTCGTCCCAGGCGCTGTCCACGGGGAGGTCCGCGGGAATGTCCGCGTCGTTGCGCTCGAGGTCGAGGTCGCGGTCCTCGGTCTCGCTGCCGGACGTCGCGGGCGCCTCCGCCTCGCCCGGCGCCTCGGCCTCGTCCTCCGCCAACTCCAGCATGGGGTTGGTCTCCAGCGCCTCCTGGACCTCCATCTGCAGGTCGAGCGCGGAGAGCTGCAGCAGCTTGATGGCCTGCTGCAGTTGCGGCGTCATGGTGAGTTGCTGGCTCAGCCGGAGCTGAATGGAGGGTTTCATACGGCGCGTCGTCGTCTAGGCGTAAACGGATATCCGGCATCCGTTATCTTTATGTCCGGATTGTAACGCAAATAACATGCCGTGCAGATAGGGGCACGGGCCGCGCGGGTATCCCCGCGGCCGGGGGCGGGGGAGGTCACAGACGGAACTCGTGGCCCAGGTAGACGTCCCGGACCTGGCTGTTGTCGAGGATTTCGGCGGGCGTGCCGTGGGCGATGCCGTTGCCGTTGCTCATGATGTAGGCGCGGTCGCAGATGCCGAGGGTCTCGCGGACGTTGTGGTCGGTGATCAGGATGCCGATGCCGCGCTCGCGCAGGTGACTGATGATGCGCTGGATATCGAGTACCGAGAGGGGGTCCACGCCGGCGAAGGGCTCGTCCAGCAGGATGAAGCGGGGCTCGGTCGCCAGCGCCCGGGCGATCTCCACCCGCCGCCGTTCGCCGCCGGAGAGGCTGATGCCGAGGCTGTCGTGGAGATGGCCCACGTGGAACTCGTGCATCAGGCTGTCGGCGAGCCGCCGGCGCTTGCCGGGCGTGAGATCCCGGCGCAGCTCCAGGATGGCCATGATGTTCTGCTCGACGGTGAGCTTGCGGAACACCGAGGCTTCCTGGGGCAGGTAGCCGATGCCGCGCCGGGCGCGGACGTGCATCGGCTCCCGGGTCAGGTCGGCTCCGTCCATGGCGATGGCGCCGCTGTCGCAGCGCACCAGGCCCACGATCATGTAGAAGCAGGTGGTCTTGCCGGCGCCGTTCGGGCCCAGCAGGCCCACCACCTCGCCGCTCTCCACCCGCAGGGAAACGTCGCGGACCACCTCGCGGGCGCCGTAGCGTTTGCCCAGCCCGCGAGCCTCCAGGACGCTCATTGCTTGCCGTCGCCGCCCTTGGAGGGAACGATGGTCATCTGCACCCGGCCCGGCTTGCCGCCCTCGCCGCTGCCGCCGGTGGCCAGCACCGACTCGCGCTGCAGGTCATATTCAATACGCTGCCCGCTGAACGTGTTGCGTCCCTGGGTCACCTTCGCCTCGCCGATGAGCACCAGCATGCGGCTCTTGCCCTGGTATTCGAGCTTGCTCGCCTCGGCGGTCACGTCCTTGTTCCGGCCCTCGGGGCGCTGGCGGAAGCGCACCGGACTGCCGGTGGCGGTGATCTGGGACAGCTCGCCGCCGGCGGCGTGCACCACCAGCCGGTCGGCGCGCAGCTCGATGCTGCCCTGGGTCAGCACCACCCGGCCGGTATAGGTGCTGACGCCCGTGGCCTCGTTCAGCTCCGCCTGGTCGGCCTCGAGGCTGATGGGCTTGTCGCTGTCGCCGGACAGGGCCAGGGCCGCCCCCGGCAGGGCGAGGAGCAGCAGCAGTACACTGGTGTACTGCTTCACTCTTGGCGGTACATTCAGAGCCCCCCGAAAGTGCCAGGACAAGGCGCGGTGCGCAGGCAATGGCCCGGTCCTTGTCAAGCACCGCAACGCGGTCATGGTGCTTTCGGGGGGCTCCCTTCGGGCGAGCCGCTGGCCGGCCATCTGCGGCGTTGCGCTCTCTTGAAAGGACCCTGCCATTCCTGCGAGAGCGCGCCTTGCGGCTAACCGGCCGGCAACTCGCTGAATGTGCCTCCAAGAGTGACGCAGTACACTAACGGCGGTTCGGTTCATGGGTGGCCTTCACCTTGGACTGTAGCAGCAGCCTCTGCTCCCGCAGGAAGGCCCGCATGCCGGTTGCGTTGATCATATCACCCCCGCGGGTGATGGAAACCTCGCGGTCGGTCTCCAGGTACTCCTGCTCCACCAGCACGCGCAGGTCGTGGGTGCGCAGGGTCAGGCCGGGATCGGCCGCGGAGGGGGCCTGCTCGGCCAGGACCTGCCCGGGGAGAAACACCAGGGCGCCATCCTCGGTCACCCGCGCCCGCTCGGCGGTCACCACCCAGGGCGCACCCTGTTGGGGGTAGTGCACCAGCCGGGCCGCCTCCAGCTCCGTGCTGTCGTCATCGGGATAGTGCTGCAGGCGCTTCCCGGCCAGGCGCTGGATGGGCACTCCCTCGAGGTTCATGCGCACCGCGGAGAAGCCCTCGAACCAGTAGTCGGGATCGTGGCGCTGGACGTCCGTCCGGGTCGGCCACCAGGGTTCGTAGCGATAGGCGAACAGGCTGCTCAGCCCGGCGAGCAGGCCGAGGATGAGAAGGCCTGCGGCGGTGGGGCTGAGGCGGGGCAGGGGGAGCCGGGGCATGGGGGCCTCAGAGGTAGGCCTCGAGAATCGCCCGCAGGGTGCCCTGGGCTTCCATGATCAGCTCGCACACCTCGCGCGCGGCCCCGCGACCGCCCGGGCTCGGGGTCTGCCAGTGGGCGTGCGTGCAGACGAAGGGGTGGGCGTCGGCCACCGCCACGGCCAGCCCCACCCGCCGCATCACCGGCAGGTCGATGACATCGTCCCCCACGTAGGCCACCTCCTCCAGGGGAATGGCCAGCTGGTCGAGCAGCTCGCCCAGGGCGTTGAGCTTGTCCTCCCGCCCCTGGTAGACGTAGTGGATGCCCAGGCTCTCCATGCGCTCCCTCACCACCCCCGAGGAGCGGCCGCTGATGATGGCGATCTCCACCCCGGTCTGGCGCAGCAGCTTCATGCCGTGCCCGTCGCGGGAGTTGAAGGCCTTGTACTCCATGCCGTTGTCGTCGAGGTAGAGGCTGCCGTCGGTCAGCACCCCGTCCACGTCGAAGATGACCAGGCGGGTGCGGGCGGCGCGTTGCAGGATGTCTTGCATGGCGGTCGTTAGCGGTCGAGGGTCGGATGGATGGGGAATTCAGGGCTGGGTGCGCGGGGGTGGCGGCGGTCCCGGCGGGCGCGAGCGCGCAGCACCATCCGGCCACCGCCGCCCGCCATCACACCACCCCGGCGCGCAGGAGGTCGTGCATGTTGAAGGCGCCCACCAGCCGGCCGTTCCCGTCCACCACCGGCAGGGCGTTGATCTTCTTCGTTTCCATGAGGTGCAGGGCCTCGGCGGCGAGGGTGTCCGCGGAGACGGTGGCGCAGTTGCGGGTCATGACCGCGCCGATGTCGG
>JAQVKR010000113.1 GCA_028694565.1 Gammaproteobacteria bacterium
GTCATCGGTGTGACCACGGCCTGGTACCTGGCCCGGAGCGGTCACGAGGTGGCGGTGGTGGAACGGCAGCCGGGCGCGGCGCTGGAGACGAGCCATGCCAATGCCGGCCAGATCTCGCCCGGCTACTCGGCGCCCTGGGCGGCGCCGGGGATTCCCTTCAAGGCGGTCAAGTGGCTGCTGCAGAAGCATTCGCCGCTGGTCGTCCGCCCCGGCCTGGACCCGGCGCTGTGGGTCTGGGTGGCGCGCATGCTGCGCAACTGCACCGCGGCCCGCTATGCGGTGAACAAGGAGCGGATGCTGCGCCTCGCGCTCTACTCCCGCCGGGCCTTCGACGAGATCCGGTCCGAGACCGGCATCCACTACGATGAGCGGGCGCTGGGCACGCTGCAGCTGTTCCGGACCCGGGCGCAGGTGGACGCCGCGGCGCGGGATATCGCCGTGCTGGACTCCTGCGGCGTGGCCTACGAGCTGCTGGACGCGGCCGGCTGCGCGGCGGCCGAACCGGCCCTGGCCCGGGTGCGGGAGAAGATCGCGGGTGGTCTGCGCCTGCCGGGGGACGCCACCGGCGACTGCTACCGGTTCACCGTCGAGCTGGCGCGGCGGGCGGCCGCGGCCGGGGTGGAGTTCCGCTACGGCGTCGACATTCTGGGGCTCGAGCACGACGGCGCGCGGGTGACCGGCGTGCACACCGCCGGGGGCGTGATCCGCGGTGACGCATTCGTCGCCGCCCTGGGCAGCCACACTCCCGCGCTGCTGCGGCCCCTGGGCCTGCGGCTGCCGATCTACCCGGTGAAGGGCTACTCCATCACCGTGCCCGTCACCGACCCCGACGGCGCGCCAATCTCCACGGTGATGGACGAGACCCACAAGGTGGCCATCACCCGCCTGGGCGATCGCATCCGCGCGGCGGGCACGGCCGAGCTGGCCGGCTTCGACCTGCGCCTGCGCCCGGCGCGCCGGGAGATGCTGGTGCGGGTGGTGGGCGATCTCTACCCCGACGGCGGCGATCTGGGCGCGCCGGAGTTTTGGGCCGGGCTGCGCCCGATGACCCCCGACGGGACCCCCGTGATCGGTCCCACCGCCTACCGGAATCTCTATCTCAACACCGGCCACGGCACCCTCGGCTGGACCATGTCCTGCGGCTCCGGGAAGCTGCTCGCGGATCTCGTCGCCGGGCGGGCGCCGGCGATCGCCCTCGACGGCCTGACCCTGGCCCGCTACGGGCGTTGACGGCCGCCGGGGGCGGGACGCGGTGGCGTGCGCCCGTCCCGCTTTCCGGCCGGACCGGTTGCCGGGCCCGCCGCCGGCAAGGGACAATGCCGCTCCGAGGGCACCTGTTCCGGCTACTCCCATGCGCCGCAAAAGCAAAGCAAACCGGCTGCGCCGGCTGATTCTGCGCCTGCTGCTGGCCCTGCTGCTCCTGAGCCTGCTGCCGGTGGCGCTGTGGCGCTTCGCCGACCCGCCGTTGACCCTGCTGATGCTCCAGCGCTGGTTCGAGGCGCCGGCCGGCGCGCGCATCCACTACCGGTGGGTGGACCTCGAACAGGTGTCGCCCGGCTTCCTGCTCGCGGTGGTGGCGGCCGAGGATCAGAAATTCCCCGCGCATTTCGGCTTCGACCTGGATTCCATCGCCGACGCGGTGGAGGACGCCGCCCGCGGCGGGCGGCTGCGCGGGGCCAGCACCCTGTCCCAGCAGGTGGCGAAGAATGTCTTCCTGTGGCCGGGGCGAAGCTGGCTGCGCAAGGCGCTGGAGGCCTACTACACGGTCCTCATCGAGCTGGCCTGGGGCAAGCGCCGCATCCTGGAGATGTACGTGAACGTGGCCGAACTCGGCCCCCTCACCTTCGGCGTGGGGGCGGCCAGCCGGCGCTACCTGGGCGTGGAGCCGTCCCGGCTCGACGCGGCGCAGGCGGCGCTGCTGGCGGCGGTCCTTCCCAGCCCGCTGCGGCGCTCGGTGAGCGCCCCCGGCGCCGCCGAGCGCGAGCGCCAGGCCTGGATCCTGGCCCAGATGCGGCAACTCGGCCCCGGCTATCTCGACGGGTTGTGACGGCGCCCCGGGGCGCGGGCGGCGCCTGCCGGGCGCCGGCCCTGCAGGGAGGCGAAAGCCGGACCATAATAGGGGTGAGGGCGGGTGCGATGCCCCGTCCGCCAGGAACCGGGCCGGTCGCCCGGACATCCATCCGGCCGCAGGAGCAGGTCAATGGCAGAACCACTCACCGCCCCCCAGCTCAAGAGCCTCAAGCAGCAGATCCGGACGCGCCTGGAGGACAAGCGTGCCGAGGTGCGCGAAATTCTCCTGCGCGCCGACGAGGAGCGCTACGGGGAGCTGGCCGGGCAGGTGCACGACCTGGAGGACCAGTCCCTGGCCGACCTGCTGGTGGATGTCACGCTGGCCGATATCGATCGCCATGTGCACGAAATCCAGGCGCTGGAGACCGCCCTGGGGCGCATGGCCCAGGACCTCTACGGCATCTGCCGCGAATGCCGGGCGGACATCGGCCACCAGCGCCTGCGGGCCTATCCCACGGCCGAGCGCTGCGTGGACTGCCAGGCCGAGTATGAGCGCACCCACGCCCAGCCGGGGCGGCCGACCCTCTAGGAGCCTGTCGAACTTGAGCGATCGTAGCGAGCCGAGTGGGAGAGCGAGGACAGATGGGGCCGATTTTGAGGCGCATAGTGGGTCTATGTAACGAAAAATCGGTCTCATATGGACCGCTGTCCCGCCGGCGCAGTAGATCAGCCTCAAGTCCGACAGGCTTCTTGTCCCCGTCACCGGGACCCACAACCCGCTACGCAGGGGGGAGAATCCTATGAAACTGCCCTTGCAGATCACCTTCCGCGACATGGAACCCTCGCCCGCCGTGGAGACGCGCATCCAGGAGAAGGCGGAAAAGCTCGATCGCTTCTTCGGCGACATCATGGGCTGCCGCGTGGTGGTGGAATCGCCGCACGGCCGTCACCACAAGGGCAAGCGCTTCCACGTGCGCATCGACGCCACCGTCCCCGAGGGGGAGCTGGTGGTCAGCGGCGGACGTCACCACGACGATCGCTCCCACGAGGATGTCTACGTGGCGGTGCGTGACGCCTTCGCCGCGCTCCAGCGGCAGCTGGAGGACCGCGTGCGCAAGTCGCGCGGTTTCGTCAAGGCGCACGAGGAACCGGCCTATGGCCGCGTTCTCGGGCTTCTGCCGGCGGAGGATTACGGCAAGATCGAGACGCCCGACGGGCGGGTGATCTACTTCCACCGCAACAGCGTGCTCGACGGCGGCTTCGGGCAGCTCGAGGTGGGCACCGAGGTGTTCTTCCACGAGGAGCAGGGGGAGCAGGGTCCCCAGGCCAGCACGGTGCGCGTGGCCGGCAAGCACCACGTGGTCGGGTAGGGCGGGGTGGCTGCCGGCCCCCTCGAGCGGCGCCACGTGGTGACCGCCTTCCTGCGCCACGGGGGCCGGGTGCTGCTGGTCAGGCGCAGCGGACGGGTCGGTACCTACCGGGGGCGCTGGTCGGCGATCAGCGGCTACCTGGAGGATGCCGCGCCCCTGGAGCAGGCCCTGCGCGAGGTGGAGGAGGAGACGGGAATCCCCTCGGCCGTCCCGCGCCTGGTGGGCGCCGCGCCCGCGCTGGAAATCGAGGATGCGTCGCTGGGGTGCTGCTGGGTGGTGCATCCCTTCCTGTTCGAGGTGGACGACCCCGACGCGGTGCGGCTGGACTGGGAGAACCTGGAGTCGCGCTGGGTCCGGCCGGCGGAGATCGGCGAATACGCCACCGTGCCGGCGCTGGCCGAGGCGCTGGCCGCCTGCCTGGAGCGGGAGGCGGCGGGTGGTTGATGCCGTCGCCGAATTCCGCGTCCGGCTCGCGGCGGACCGTGTCCACGGCGCCAGTGAGCTGGCCCGGCAATCCCTGGAGTTCCTCGCCGAGCTGGCCCGCCGCACTCCCGCCCGGGACCCGGCGACGCTGGTGGCGGGGTTGCGCGCGGCCGCCGAGCTCCTGGTCGCCACCCGGCCTAGCATGGCGCCGCTGTACAACCTGCTCGGGTGCTGGAAGGACGAGTTGCCCCGCTGCGGGCGGCTTCCCCTCGCCGAGGCCCGCGCCGCCGCGGCGGGAGCCGCGGAGTCCGTGGCGGCGGAGTCGAAACGGGCGGTGGACAGGGCCGCCGGACATGCCGCCTCCCGCCTCGGGGCCGGATGCACCATCGCCACCCTGAGCCTGAGCTCGACCGTGGCCGCGGTATTCGAGAAGCTGCGGGAGGCGGGGGTGCGGGCCATCGTGGCCGAATCACGCCCCCTGAACGAGGGTCACCGCCTGGCCGCCGCCCTCTCGGCGTGGCACATCCCGACCACGCTGGTCACCGACGCGGCGCTGGGCCGCTACGCGGCCGGTGCCGGCGCGGTCCTGGTGGGCGCCGACGCCCTGACGGCCGACGGGGCGGTGGTGAACAAGACCGGCACCTATCCGCTGGCGCTGGCGGCCCGGGACAACGGCATCCCCTTCTACGTCTGCTGCGAAAGCTTCAAGCGCCTGCCGCCCTCGCCGGAGGGGCCCGAGCTGGAGGAGATGGATCCGGCCGAGCTGGGTGCGCCGGAGCTGCCCGGCGTGCGGGTGGTGAATCCCTACTTCGAGGTGACCCCGGCCCGCCTGGTGAGCGCCTGGATCACCGAGGCGGGCGTGGAGGCGGGGCCGCGCGCGAGCGGCTCCGGCTGAGGCGGGGACGGGCGGCTCGCCGCCCCGGCCGGGGCGGCGCCACCGGTTTCTCCCCGCGGCGCGGCCGGCCCGTCCCGCCGCCTTGCTCCGTCGAGGCCGCGGATGTCAGGTCGAGCGCTGATCCGATGGCTGGTCGTCGGGCCACGCGAAGCGCCGCTGTTCGAACAGGCGGATGCAGGCATCGACGGCCGCGGCATCGTACCGGCTGCCGCGGCCGGCGCGGATCTCCTCCTGCGCGCGATCCGCCCCCAGCGCGGGGCGGTAGGGGCGGTGGGCGCTGATGGCCTCCACCACGTCGGCCACCGCCAGGATGCGCGCCTCCTCCACGATGGCGTCCCCGCTCAGTCCCCGGGGATAGCCGCTGCCGTCCATGCGCTCGTGGTGCTGCAGGATCATCTCCGCCACCGGCCACGGGAAGGAGATGCCGCGGACGATGTCGAAGCCGACCTGGGGATGCTGCTGGATGATGCCGAACTCCTGGGGCGTCAGTCGCCCCGGACGGTTGAGTATCTCCGCCGGCACGTAGATCTTGCCGATGTCGTGGATGATGGCCCCGAGGCGCAGGCCCTCGATGCGGTTCTCGCTCCAGCCCAGCTCCCGGGCGATGGCCTCGGCCAGCAGCGCCACCCGGCGCTGGTGGCCGGCGGTGTAGGGATCGCGGATCTCCACGGTATGGGCGATGGCCTCGATGGTCTCGAACAGCACGTTCCCCAGCGCCTCGCGGGCGTGATCGCGCTCCTCGGAGGTGCGATGGCTGCGGATGCCGAAGGCGAGGTCGTTGGCCAGCTCGTCCAGCAGCGCCACCTCCCCGGTGGTGAACTCCTGCCCGGGGGCGGCACAGACCCCGAGCACGCCGAACGCCCGGCCCGTGTCCACGAGGGGCAGCACCACGCAGTTTTCCACGCCTCCCTGGGCGTCGCCGTGGCCGGCGGGCTCTCCGGCGTTGATCCGCGCGGCGGCCTCGATGTGCGATTCGGGACCGGACCGGGTGCCGGCCGCGTGCACGATGCGGGATTCCCCGTGTCCCGGCCTCTCCCCGTGGTAGGCGATCCAGGCCAGGGGGTAGCCGCCCTGGTCGACCATGACGTCGCACAGCGAGCGGTTGAGCTCCGCCTCGCTTTCGGCGCGGACCAGGACCGTGTTGCCCTGGCTCAGGGTGCGCAGGGTGCGGTTCAGCCGCTCCAGTGCCTCGGCGTGGCGGCGCTGGGCGATGAGCTGACCCAGCTGGACCCCCACCGTTGCGATGAGCGAGCGCTCTTCATCCAGGAAGGGGTCCCGACCCGCCTCCGCCAGCGGCTCCAGGTAGCACACTTCCACCTCCCCGCCGGGGGGATCGGGCAGCTGGATGGGCGCCCGCAATGTCCACTCGGTGGGACGGTAGCCGCTGCTGGTGAATTCGCTCGCCCCGAGGCTGACCCGGGCCGCGGCCCGATCCGGGTGCCGCCAACCGCCGGGGAGGAGATCGGCGATGCGCTGCAGGACCGTCGCCAGGGGCATTTCCTTGTCGGCCGCCAGCCGCATGACCTGGTAGAGACAGTCGGTCTCCTTCACCCGCTCGCGCAGGGTATCCAGGAGATCGTGCTCCCGGGCCTCGAACTCCTTGCGCGCGGTGACGTCCGAGTGGGCGCCCACCATGCGCACCGGCCGCCCGGACTCGTCACGGAATACGCGTCCGCGGCTCTCGACCCAGACGTCGCGCCCGTTCCGGTGGCGCATGCGGAACATAAGGTCGATGTGATCGCCGTCTCCCTGGAGCACGCGCTCCACTTCCGCCAGCACGCCCGGGCGATCCTCCGGGTGAATCCGGCTCCGCCATGTCCCCAGCCGGTTGCCGAGCTCCTCGTCCCCATAGCCGAGAATCGCTTTCCAGCGGGGTGAGAAGTAGACCTGGTCGTTCACCAGGTTCCAGTCCCACAAGCCGTCCTCGGTGCCTTCGAGCATCAGGGTGAGCCGTTCCTCGCTGGTGCGCAGGGACTCCTCGGCGCGGCGCTGCTCGGTCACGTCCTGACCCGAGGAGAGGGTGCCGATGGGGTGGCCGTGTCCGTCCCGCAGCACCGTGTTGTGCCAGCTGATGATCCGCACCCGGCCGTCCCGGGTCAGGACCGGGGCCTCAGCGTGCTCCCGGGGCGCATTCTCCATGTGCTGCGCGAACAGGGCGTGGATTTCCGCCCGCCGCGGCGCCGGGATGCAGGTTGCGACCCAGTCGCGGCCGATCAGCTCCTCTTCCGGGTAGCCCAGGATCTCGCAGCCGCGGCGGTTGACCAGGGTGATGCGTCCGTCGTGATCCAGGGCGAGGATCATCACGTTGACCACGTCCAGGTAGCGCTGGGCCCGGCGGTGGGCCTCCACCATCTCCTGCTCGGCGCTGCGCCGCTCGGTGATGTCCTGGAGAATGTGGATGCCGGAGCGAAGAGTGCCCCCGCCACCGCGCAGCGCGTAGCCGCGGGCGGCGTAGTGGCGGCCCTCCACGGTGATTTCGTACGGCTCCTCCGAGGGTTCGTCGTCGAGGACGCAGCCGGCGAGCGGCCCCCCGCCGCGGGGGAACACCTCCCAGTAGGGGCGGCCCAGCAGTTCCTTGAACTCGAGCCCCGCCGCCACGGCGTAGGCGCGGTTGACCCGCTGCAGCCGGCCCTCGGCATCGTGCAGGAAAATGGGGTCCGGGACCGCGTCGAACGCCTCGACCCATTCCCGGTGCGCCAGCTCGATGCTGTCCCGGGATTCGGCCAGGGCCCGGTTCGCGGCGCCGAGGGCGATGGAGCGGCGCCGGATGGCGTCAAGGTAGAGGGCGATGGAGGAGGTGAACACCAGGCCGAAGATCAGCAGGAGCCGGGGCCAATGATGGTAGTGGCCCGCTCCGAACGCGGGCCCCGGCGAGACGGACAAATCCAGGGGGGCGCCGGGCAGCCCGATATCGAAATGCAGCGCATCGGCCCCGGGGGCATGGTCCGCATGGTTGCTGTAGAGCGTCGCCGGCGCGGCATCCCCCGGCGCGCTGCCGCTGAGGCGCAGATACAGCTCATCCGCGGGAAAGAGGCGCAGCGCCCCGGTGATCATCTCGTCGATCCGGCTGATGCAGACGGCCAGGCCGAAGGGTCGCCGCGTA
>JAQVKR010000114.1 GCA_028694565.1 Gammaproteobacteria bacterium
GATCCGGGTGGCGAGGATTCCCAGGGCCGCCTCCACGGCGGCGGACACGGAGACCGGGACTCTGCGCCCCGAGGTCTTGCGGGCGAAGACCTTCAGCTGGGCGCTGATCTGCGCCATCCGATCGGTGAGCGAGGCGATCTGCTCCAGGTTCCAGCGCGCGTCACCGGAGCGCTGCTGGTCGAGCAGGGCGCGGGCATTGTCGGCATAGGTGCGGATGGCGGCCAGGGGCTGGTTCAGCTCGTGGCTCACCCCGGTGGCCAGCTGGCCGAGCACGGCGAGCTTCGCCGCCTGTATCAGCTCGTCCTGGGTATGGCGCAGGGCGTCCTCGGTGCGGCGGTGCTCGTCGATCTCCCGGGTGAGCCTGGCGTTGGTGCGGGAGAGATCGGCCGTGCGCTCCTGGACGCGGGTTTCAAGCATGTCGTGGGCGCGGCGCAGGGCGTCCTCGGTGCGCTTAAGCTCGCTGATGTCGTGCACCGTGGCGATGAACTTGCGCTCCGCGCCGATGCGCATCTCCCGGACCGCGAGCTCGGTGGGGAAGCGGCTGTGATCCTTGCGCAGTCCCGCGACCTCCACCGAGCCGCAGCCGCTGAGGGGGCTGCGGTCGAGCTCGCACTGGAGTCCGGCCCGATCGTCGGGGGCGAGGAGGCGGGTGATGTGCGCCCCCCTGATCTCCTCCGAGCGATAGCCGAACAGCTGCTCCGCGGTCGGGTTGAAGGACTCGATGGTGCCGCGCCCGTCGGTGGTGATGAGGCCGGCGTGGGTGTTGTGGATGATGGTGCGGACCCGCAGCTCGTTCGCCTCCAGCACCTTCTTGGAGCGCAGCTCGTAGAGGCTCCGCTCCCGCAGGCGCAACCGCCGCTGCATCAGGAACAGGGAGGCGAGGAGCAGGAGCGCGAAGAGGAAGGCGGCCGTCAGCACGGCGCGCAGCACCTGGGCATGCACCGGCTCCAGCCCGGTGAGGATATGGACGTTCCAGCCGGCGGAGGGCATCGGGCGGACCAGTTCCAGGAATTCCCGGGCCTGGGTGCGCCGGGGGCCGTCTTCCCGCAGGCGCGCCAGCCGGGCGGCGGGCGCGAGCTCCTCGGTCACGGTGACGGGCAGCGCCGGCAGCGGCAGGTCGCTGTAGCGCCGGTTGGCGCGGATGCGCCGCAGCTGGTCCGGCGCCAGGGTGTGCAGGGTGTTGAATTTCCACTCCGGGCGGGAGCTGCTGAAGATGACCCCGTCGGGGTCGGTGACCAGGAATTCGAAGCGATCGCCGCCCCAGCGCGACTCCAGGGCGCTGATGTTCACCTTCACCACCACCACGCCGCGGATGGCGCCCGCCTCGCGGACCGGGTAGGCGAAGTAGTAGCCCCGCTTGTTGGAGGTCGTCCCGAGGGCGAAGAAACGCCCCAGGCCGCCGCGCATCGCCTCCTGGAAATAGGGCCGGTAGCTGAAGTTCTCGCCCACGAACGGCGTGCCGGAGTTCCAGTTGCTGGCCGCCAGCGTCAGGCCGGTCCGATCCATCAGATAGGTGTCCGATGCGCCGGTGATGTCGTTCAGGCGCTCCAGGCGCCGGTTGACCGCGTCGACCCGATCCGGCTCGCCGGGGTGGTTGAGGAGCGCCAGGAGATGGGGGTCGGTGGCCAGGAGCTCGGGCAGGATTTCATATTTCTCCAACTCGCGCTCCACGTTGGCGATGTAGAGGTTGAGGCTCTGCCAGCCCTGATCCATCAGCCCCTGCAGGCTGGCGCTGCGGGTCAACACCGCGGTCTGCCACAGGATCAGCGCGAACAGGCCGGCGATGGCCGTGGCCAGCAGCGCGCGCCGGTGGCGTCGGGCGAGGTTGCGCAAGCGCGGGTTTTCGGTCATCGCGCGGTCCAGGGTGGTGACGTATTCCCTATAATACTCCCCTGGCGCCACAAACCCTGAGCCGATACCGAGCGAGGCTGACGACACAACCGATGAGCGAGGACAAGCGTGCGCGACTGCGCTGGCACTGCCGCCGTGGGATGCTGGAGCTGGATGTCATCCTGCAGCGTTTCGCCGAACAGGACCTGGACCGCCTCGACGGGGCGGCCCTGGCGGTGTTCGAACGCCTGCTGGAGCAGGCCGATCCCGACCTGATGGACTGGCTGCTGAAGGGAGAGCCGGTACCCGATCCGGAGCTGGCCGGCCTTGTCGAGCGAATCCGGGCCCTGTCTGCGCATTGAGCCCCGGGCCACGGCGCCGGAGCGGTCATGCCACCTGCTCGCCCACGGCCTGGCGCTGGTGGCGATCGGGCTGTCCGGCGCGCCCGCCTGGAGCCTGCTCCTGGCGGCGCCGGCGGTGGGCTGGAGCCTGCTGCGCGTCTGGCGCCGCCGGGTCGCGCGGCAGGGCGGGGCGGCGCTCGTCGCGGTGTCGGTGGACGCCGGGGGGCGCTGGTGGGTGGAGAACGGAGCCGGACGCCGGCACGAGGTGATTCCGACCGGTCCCAGGCTCTCCGGCCGGTGGCTGGTCTACACCCGGCTGCGCGGCCGGGCCGGAGAGCGCTACACCCTGCTGGTGCCGGCCGGAGGCGCCGAGGAGGAGGCGCTCAGGCGCCTGCGGCGTCGGCTCGGTGCCGGAAGGTCGGCTGGGGCGGCAGGAGAACCGTCGGAGACGGCGGCCGGGTGTCGTCCGGCCGGGGATAGTCGAGGGTGTAGTGCAGGCCGCGGCTCTCCTTGCGGGACATGGCCGAGCGGATGATGAGATCGGCCACCTCCACCAGGTTGCGCAGCTCCAGCAGATCGTCGGTCACCCGGAAGTGGCTGTAATACTCCCGGATCTCCCGGCGCAGCAGCTCGACGCGGCGCTTGGCCCGCTCCAGCCGCTTGTTGGTGCGCACGATGCCCACGTAGTCCCACATGAACCGCCGCAGCTCGTCCCAGTTGTGGGAAACCACCACCTCCTCGTCGGAGTCGGTGACCCGGCTTTCGTCCCAGGGCGGCAGCGGGGGCGGGAGCGGCACTTCCCCGAACTGGGCGACGATGTCCTGGGCGGCGCTGTCGGCGAAGACCAGGCACTCCAGGAGCGAGTTGCTGGCCATGCGGTTGGCCCCGTGCAGCCCGGTGTAGGCCACTTCGCCCACCGCGTAGAGCCCGGCCACATCGGTGCGCGCCTGCAGGTTGGTCATGATTCCCCCGCAGGTGTAGTGGGCGGCCGGCACCACCGGAATGGGCTCGCGGGTCATGTCGTAGCCGTATTGCAGGCACTTCTCGTAGATGGTGGGGAAGTGGCCGCGGATGAAATCGGCCGGCTTGTGGCTGATGTCCAGCAGCACGTGCTCCACCCCCAGGCGCTTCATCTCGTGGTCGATGGCCCGGGCGACGATGTCCCGGGGCGCCAGCTCGGCGCGGGGATCCAGTCCGGGCATGAAGCGGGTGCCGTCGGGGAGCAGCAGCCGCCCCCCTTCGCCACGGACCGCCTCGGTGATCAGGAACGACTTGGCCTGGGGATGGTAGAGGCAGGTGGGGTGGAACTGGTTGAACTCCATGTTGGCCACCCGGCAGCCGGCCCGCCAGGCCATGGCGATGCCGTCCCCCGTGGAGACGTCCGGATTGCTGGTGTAGAGGTAGACCTTGCTGGCGCCGCCGGTTGCCAGTACCGTGAACCGGGCCCGGAAAGTCTCGATGCGCTGGGTGCTGCGCTCCAGGACATAGGCCCCGAGGCAGCGGCCGCCCGGCAGGCCGAGCTTGCCGGCGGTGATGAGATCCACCGCGATGTGGCTTTCGTGGAGGGTGATGTTGGGCCGTTCGCGGGCGTCCGACGCGAGGGTGGTCTCGATGGCCCGGCCGGTGGCGTCCGCGGCATGGATGATACGGCGGTGGCTGTGGCCGCCCTCGCGGGTCAGGTGATAGCGCAGCACCCCGTCATCGTCCCGCGCCTGGGTGAAGGGCACGTGCTCGTTGATGAGCCAGTCGATGCAGGCGGGGGCGTGGTTGACGGTGAACTCCACGACCTTCGGCTCGCACAATCCCGCGCCCGCGACCAGGGTGTCCTCCACGTGGGACTGGAAGGAGTCCTTGCTGTCGAGCACCGCGGCGATGCCGCCCTGGGCGTAGAGGGTGGAGCCTTCCTCGATTTCGGACTTGGACAGCACGGCGATGCGCATGGTCTCGGGGAGGCGCAGGGCAACACTGAGCCCTGCGGCGCCACTGCCGATGATGAGAACATCGAAATCGTGCTGAACGGTCATCGCTCGCTGGTCATCCTGTCCTGGCGCGGTGGAACGGGCCGAATCTCCCGCTGCGGAGGCCGGTCCACCGCACCTGGCGGAACCGGGCGGACGGGCGAAGCGCAACAGTGGTGGAGTGCGGAGAAACCGGCCACAATATACAGCCAATCAGGGACCGGGGCCACGCCGAGGGCCGCCCCGTGTGCCAGGCGGAGTCCGCGCCCCATGGGGTGATGGGCGCATGGTCGCGTCCGCACGGCTCCGCGCCGCCGCCGCCTCCGGTTCCCCGGCGGGACGCGGTACGCGGCCGTACCGCCTTTTTCGCCACGGCGCCGAACTCTGGTGCGTGGATATTGTCTACCGTAACAGGCGCATGGATGCGCCCCGGATGTCAGGATCGAGTGGATGGGAGAACAGAGGACAGACCAGGAGCTTGTCGCACGGGTACAGAGAGGAGACAAGCGGGCCTTCGATGTCCTGGTCCTCAAGTACCAGCATCGGCTGGCGAAGCTCATCACACGATATGTCCACGATCCCAGCGAGGTTCAGGATGTGACCCAGGAAGCCTTTCTCAAGGCTTACCGCGCGCTGCCCAAGTTCCGGGGCGAGAGCGCCTTCTACACGTGGATCTACCGCATTGCCATCAACACGGCCAAGAACTACGTGGTGTCACAGGCCCGCAGGCCGCCGGATACGGATATCGATGCGGAGGAAGCCGAGCAGTACGAGGGCGCCCCCGGCCTGAAGGAGAATGCATCCCCCGAGCGCATGCTGTTGCGGGACGAAATCCAGGCGACTGTCTTCGACGCCATCGAGCAGCTGCCCGAGGATCTGCGCACCGCCATCACGCTGCGGGAGCTGGAAGGTCTCAGCTACGAGGAGATTGCCCAGACGATGGATTGCCCGGTCGGCACCGTCCGCTCGCGGATTTTCCGCGCCCGCGAGGCAATCGACCGCAAGCTCAGGCCCCTGCTGGATTGATGGGCACGGCAGATCAAACAACAAGTTGGGTGGACAAGCACATGAGCGAACAGAAGCATGAGCAGCTGTCTGCGCTGGTGGACGGCGAACTGGGAGCCGATGAGACCCGGGTACTGCTCAACGAACTGGAGTCCGACCCGGGGATCCGGGGGCAGTGGGAGCGCTATCACCTGATAGGCGAAGCGCTGCGGGGCGCCCTGCCGGAGCGGATGGATACGGGCCTCGCCGCCCGGGTGGCCGCAGCGCTGGAGCACGAACCGGCCATCCTGGCGCCCGCCAATCTGCGCCTGCACCGGCTGAGCCCCTATCTCAAGCAGGCGGCCGGCATGGCCATCGCCGCCGGTGTGGCGGTGGCGGCGGTGCTGGTGGTGCCGGTGCTGGTGCGCGAGGAGCCGGCCGTCGCCCCCCCGCAGCAGGTGGCCGCCTCCCAGGCGGCGGGTCCGGCCGGGATCATGCGTACCGAGCTGAGCCCCGCGGAACGTTCCCGCACCCTGGTGGACGAACGGTTGCAGGATTACCTGGTCAACCACTATGAGCACTCCGCCATCACCCGCGTACAGGGTGTGCTGCCCTACGTGCGTATCGTCGGAAGCAGCGACCAGCGTTGATGCCCCGGACCGGTTCGAGCCTGGGCGCGTTTCTTCTGGCGGCACTGCTGGCGGCCTTTGCCCAGGCGGCGGCGGCCGATTCGGGTCCCGGACCGCAGGCGATCATGGCGCGCATGGCCGAGGCCACGCGCACCCTCAACTATGAAGGCACCTTCGTCTACAGCCACGAGAACCGGTTGGAAACGGTCCGCGTGATACACGCCTTCCAGGCCGGACGCGTACGTGAACGGCTCATTCATCTCAACGGCACGCCCCGGGAGGTGCTCCGGGACGAGAGCGGGGTTACCTGCATCTACCCCGACGCCCGCTCGGTGGTGGTGGAGAGGAGCCCCGCCGGCGAGGCGCTGCAGCCGGCCAAGGACATGGACGTGGAGCGGCTGGCGCCGCACTACCGGCTCACCCTGGGCGCCACGAGCCGGATCGCCGGTCGTGACGCGCAGGAGGTCGCCATCGACCCCCGGGACGGATACCGCTATGGCTACCGCCTCTGGGTCGACCGCGACAGCGGGCTCCTGCTGCGTTCCGATCTGCTGGATCGGGAGGGCGGGGTGCTCGAGCAGATACTCTTCGTCACCCTGGAGGTGCGCGAGGAGATTCCCGACTCCGCGCTCGAACCGACCATCGGCGTCAAGGGCTGGTCCTGGTTCGACGAGTCCGGCCGGAGTTATCCGGAGCAGGCGGCGGACGAGGGGTGGTCGGCCCATTGGCTGCCGCCGGGGTTCGAGCCCACCACCCGCAGCATCCGGCGTCTGCAGCGCGTCCCGGGGCCGGTCCGCTATCTCGGCTACAGTGACGGCCTGGCGTCCGTGTCGGTCTATGTCCAGGAGCAGGGCGCGGCGGACGAGGGTGGCGGCAGAGTGGCCAGCCTGGGCGCCGCCCACGCCTACACGGTCGCGGTGGATGGCCACCAGGTGACCGTCGTGGGCGAGGTTCCGGCGGAAACGGTGGAGCGCGTGGCCACCTCGGTCCGCCGCACGACCGGGGGAAGCCGTGATGATTGAGGAATCCGGACGCGTGGTGGCGGTGGACGGCGCCTTCGCCTGGATCGAGACCCGGCGCAAGACCGCCTGCGGCAGCTGTTCCGCCAAGGCGGGATGCGGCACCTCGGTGCTGGACAAGGTGTTCGGGCAACGCATGAACCACATCCGGGCCCTGAACCAGGTCGAGGCGCGGGTGGGCGACGAGGTGATCATCGGCCTGAGCGAGTCGGCCCTGGTCCGCGGCTCGTTCGCGGTCTACGCCATTCCCCTGGTGGGACTGTTCGCCGGCGCCGGGCTGGCGACGGCGCTGTCCGGCGCCGATGGCGAAGGTCTGGCGATACTGGGCGGAGCGCTGGGGCTGGCGGCGGGGTTCCTCGTCGTGCGCCGTTTCAGCCGCCGCATCCAGACCGATCGGAACTACCAGCCGGTGGTCCTGCGCCAATCGATGCAGCCCGCCGGCTTCAGGATCAGCCTGCACAACCGAAGCTGAAATACAGGAGAGAATGCGTGAAGCGACTTCCCCTATCCCGCGGCGCGGCCCTGCTGACGGCCCTGGTAATCTGGTTGCTGGCCGGCGCGGGGATCGCCCAGGCCCGGGAACTGCCCGATTTCACCTGGATGGTCGAGCGGTACGGACCGGCGGTGGTCAATATCAGCACGACACAGAAAGTGAACGGCACGGCGCATCTGCCGCCCGAGCTCAACCTTCCCGACCTGCCCGAGGACTCCCCGCTGCGGGACTTCCTGCGCCGCTTCTTCGGCGAGGAGGGGGAGGGTGATGACGGCGGGACCTTCAACTCCAAGTCCCTGGGCTCCGGATTCGTCATCTCCCGGGACGGCTATCTCCTGACCAACTACCACGTAATCCGGGACGCCGATGAAATCATCGTGCGCCTCAGCGACCGCCGGGAGCTGATTGCCAAGCTGATTGGCAGCGACGAGCGCAGCGACCTCGCCCTGCTCAAGGTGGAAGCCGACG
>JAQVKR010000115.1 GCA_028694565.1 Gammaproteobacteria bacterium
GTAGAGCCAGGCGGTGACGCTGAGGTAGATGGTGACGGTGGTCCACAGCCGCTGGGCGTCGGTGAAGGGATGGGGCAGCTCGCCGAAGCCGATGGTGGTGGACATGTAGCTGACGAAATAGAGGGCATGGAAGAAGTCCATGCGCCATGGCCGGCCGGCGTCGTCCACCCCCGGGATCAGGACGAAGCCCAGGATCGCCGCCGCGTAGGCGCCGATGAGCACCAGCAGCGGCGCCCGCATGCGCCTGAACACCAACGAGGTGACATTGCTCACCCGCGCCCCTCCGCCAGCCCGAGCGTCCATCTCAGCGGCGCAGCATGGAAGTTTCCATCACCAGCAGGACCACCGAGATGACATTGGCGAGCATCGCCCCGCCGGACAGCGAGACGATGCTCGCCATCACCTCCGGCACCAGGCCCACCTCCTGCACGTGGACCGCCAGGGCCCAGACCACCGCCGCGGCGATGAGCTGCAGGTCGGCCACCAGGCTCGTTGCCAGCAGGAGGGCGCCCATCTGGGAGCGGTCGCCGAACTTGAGCACCGTGGCCACCAGGTTGACCACGATCACCGCGAACAGCTCGTAGACGTGGTGGTGGGCGGGATCCTCGATTTCGCCGAAAAAGAAGCCGAAGTTGAGCGTCAGCGCCAGGATGATGAAAAAGCCGAACACCACCTTCTCGAGGTTCATCGCCACCCTCCCCTGTTCAGGGCACAGCCGGTAATCCAGCGCGGATTCGGGGGACTACCGGAATCGCCTCTTGTCAGTTCCACCGCGAACGGCATCCGCCGCCCGGGCGCATGCCCGGCCGTAGTATCGCCCATCCGCGGACCGGAATGCGACGCCCGACACTGGAGGCGCACCGCCCGGAACGGTAAGCTTGGCCGCGGGTACCGGGATACCGATCCCAAAACCGCGCCGGGCGCGCGCACCTGCCCGCCCTCGACACCCCGAATCCGACAGGCTCCCCCGTCATGGCCCTGTGGAATGGCATCGAACAGCGCATCGCCGCGGCCACCGGCTCCGCCTTCAACGGCGCGGAGCACACGCCGGTGGGCGGCGGCTGCATCAACGACGCCTATCGCATCGAGGGCGGGGGACGGCGGTTCTTCGTCAAGCTCAACGACGCGGACCGGCTGGAGATGTTCGAGGCGGAGGCGGCCGGACTGGACGAGCTGGCGGCCGCCGATGCCGTCCGGGTCCCCCGGCCCGTGTGCCTGGGCGCGGAGGACGGCCGGTCGTTCCTGGTCCTGGAGTACCTGGATCTGCGCGGGGACGGCGCCGCGGCCGAGGAGCGCCTCGGGCGGGAGCTCGCCGCGCTGCACCGGGTGACCCGCCCGCGCTACGGCTGGATTCGCGACAACACCATCGGCGCGACGCTCCAGCCCAACGGCGCGGCGGACGACTGGACCGCGTTCTGGCGCGAGCGGCGGATCGGCTTCCAGCTGGAGCTGGCCGCCCGGCGCGGCCACGGCGGGGAGCTGCTGCGCAAGGGCCGGCTCCTGCTGGAGCGGCTCGACGCCCTGCTCGGGGACCACGCACCCCCGGCCTCCCTGCTCCATGGCGATCTCTGGGGCGGCAACTGGAGCGTGGACGCCTCGGGCCGGCCGGTGCTGTTCGACCCGGCCGTCTACTTCGGGGACCGGGAGACCGATCTGGCCATGACCGGGCTGTTCGGCGGCTTCGGGCCGCGCTTCTACGCCGCCTACGAGGAGGCCTGGCCGCTCGAACCCGGTTACGGGGAGCGCCGCGCCCTCTACAATCTCTATCATGTGCTCAATCACCTGAACCTGTTCGGCGGCGGTTACCTGGGCCAGGCGCTCGCGCTCCTGGACCGGCTGCTGCGCCGCGCCGCCTGACCCCGAACGAGCGAACCCGATGCAGAACCAACCGGCGGACACCGAAGATCTCAAGCACATCCACCTCTTCGCCAGCCTCGACCCGCGACAGCTGGAGCGGGTACAGCGCAGCATGGTGGTGCTGCACCTGGACGAGTGCCAGACCCTGTTCGAGCAGGGCCAGCGGGCGGAGCGTTTCTACTATGTGAGCGAGGGACAGATGAAGCTGTTCCTGCTCTCGCCCAACGGCGACGAGAAGGTGGTGGAGATCATCAAGGCCGGACACACTTTCGCCGAGGCGGTGATGTTCATGGAGACCCACCGCTACCCGGTCACCTCCCAGGCCATCATGCCCACCACCCTGCTGAGCTTCGACAGCAACGTCTACCTCGCCCTGCTGCGCGAATCCCCCGCCACCTGCCTGCGCCTGCTGGGCGGCATGAGCATGCGCCTGCACTGGCGCATCAAGGAGATCGACGAGCTCACCCTGCAGAACGCCACCTACCGCCTGGTCCACTTCCTGATCCACGAGCTGCCGCCGGAGCTCGAGGCGGGCGAGGCGGACCTGCGCCTGGATACGCCCAAGAACATTATCGCCTCGCGACTGTCTATCAAGCCGGAAACCTTCTCCCGCATTCTCCAGTCGCTGGCCCGCGACGGCCTGCTGAAGGTGGAGGGCGCCACCGTCCACATCCTGGACGTGCAGCGGTTGCGCGGCTACTCGGCCGAATAGCGCGGGGCGGAGCCCGGGGCGCCCGCGTTGATGGCGGGCGGGCGCAGGCCATGTAACCATGACCGGGGTCAAACCCCGTCGGACCACCCCGCCCTACAATAGCCAGGTTATCGAGCGCCCAATCCCGACCCAAGCCCATGACCTTCCCCGAGAACCGCCTCGCGCCGCTGCGCCGGCGCCTGCAGGCACTGCTGGCCAGCGTGCCGGACGAGCATCCCGACGCCCTGCTGAGCGTGACCGTGCCGTGGCCGGAGCTGCGCGACCTGCACCCCGTGCCGGCGGGGGACGATGGCGTCTACTGGGCCCGGCCCGCCCTCGGCCAGTACCGGCTGGGCGCCGGCCGCGCCGCCCGGTTCACCACCCGGGGCGCCCGGCGCCTGCCGCTGCTGGAGCGGACCCTGCGGCGCTGGCGCAGCCACTGGCGGCACCTGAACCCGGACGGGCTGCCGCTGGCGCCGCACGCCTTCCTCGCCTTCGCCTTCGATGCCGACGACCGCTGCGCCGGGCCGTGGTCGGAATTTCCCAACGCCATGGCCCAGGTCCCGGAGTTGCTGCTGCAGCGCAGCGGGGACACCTGCGGCATCACCTTCACCACCCCGTGGCCGACGGCCCGGGCCGCGGCCCGGCTGGCGGACGACTGGTGCGACCGGCTGGACGCGCTGCTGCGGACGCTGCGCGAACCGGCGCAACCCGCCGCCTGCCCGACCCCTCTGGCGCGTACCGCGTGGGAACCCGGGGACGGGGAGTGGCTCGACCGCGTGGCGGCGGCCCAGGCCGCCATGGCGGACGGACGGCTCGAAAAGGTGGTGCTCAGCCGCCGGGTGCGGGTCCAGGCGCCCCATGACCTGCAGCTGCCGCGCCTGTTGGCGGCGCTGGCCTACCGCCACCCCTGCTGCACCCACCTGGCCATCAACATGGCAACCACCACCCTGCTGGCGGCCACCCCGGAGCGTCTGGCGGTGCTCGCCGGGCGCGAGGTGGAGAGCGACGCCCTGGCCGGCACCACCCCCAGGGCCCCCGACGAGAGCGTGGACGGCGAGCTGGGCGAGCGCCTGCTCGCCGACCCCAAGTCCCGGGCCGAGCACCGCCTGGTGGTGGAGGCGGTGGCCGCGGCCCTGGCGCCCCTGTGCGAGGACGTGGCGGCGCCCGCGGCACCGGTGCTGGCGAAGCTGCGCTCCCTGCAACACCTGTGGACCCCGGTTCGGGGACGCCTCCGCAACGGCGCCGGCCTGCTCGACTTGGCCGCCCAGCTCCACCCCACGCCCGCGGTCGGCGGTACCCCACGCGCCTCCGTCCTGGCCTGGCTGCAGGACAACGGGGAGAGCGGGCGCGGCTGGTACACCGGCGCCGCCGGCTGGATGGACGCCGCCGGCGACGGGGAGCTGAGCGTCATCCTGCGCTGCGCCCTGGTCCAGGGTGCGCGGGCGGAGCTGTTCGCCGGCGCCGGAATCGTGGCCGACTCCGATTCCGCCGGGGAGCTGGAGGAAACCGAGCTCAAGCTGCAGGCGATGCTGGAAGTGCTGGCGGACGGCTGAAGGGCAAGGAACCAGGGCATAATTCCTCATCACCAGTCACCGATGCTGAATCCGCGGAGTTTCCATTGAGCGATCACGGCGCCCTCAACCTGCGCTGGGCCTGGGCCCTGGTGGACGCACTGGCCGGCGCCGGCGTGCGCCACGCGGTGCTCTCGCCGGGCTCGCGCTCCACGCCGTTGACGCTGGCCTGCCTCCGGCACCCCGGCATCACGACCCATGTCCGGGTGGATGAGCGCGGCGCGGCCTTCTTCGCCCTGGGGCTGGCCCGGGCGGACGGGGCGCCGGCCCTGGTCGTGGCCACCTCCGGCACGGCCGTGGCCAACTGGCTGCCGGCGGTGATCGAGGCCGATCTGGACCGGGTGCCGCTGATCCTGCTCTCCGCGGACCGCCCGCCGGAGCTCATCGGCTGCGGCGCCAACCAGGCCATCGACCAGGTGAAGCTGTTCGGCGACCGGGTCCGCCAGCAGCAGGGGCTGCCCCTGCCCACCGCCGAGCCCGCGGTGGCCGCCGCCCTCAGGGCCGCCGCGGCCCGGGCGGCGACGGCCTGCCGCTGGCCTCTCGCCGGGCCGGTGCACCTGAACCAGCCCCTGCGCGAGCCGCTGGTGCCGGCCGATCCCGCAACCGCCCTCCCCCCGCCCCGGCCGGCGCCCAGGGCGCCAAGGCCGGTGACCACCCTGCCGGCCGCGGAGACGGCGGCGCTGGCCGCGGAGCTCTCCGGCCGGCCGGGCCTCATCGTGGCCGGCCGCGGCCCCTTTCCGGACGCCTTCCCGGCGGCGATCACCCGCCTGGCCCGGCAGCTGGGCTGCCCGATCCTGGCCGACCCGCTCTCGGGGCTGCGCTTCGGACCCCACGACCGGGAGCGGGTGCTGGTCCGCTACGACGCCTTCCTGCGCCGGGCCGCCTGCACCGCGGCATTCCGCCCGGCGTGGGTGCTGCGCTGCGGCGATCCGCCGGTCTCCAAGGCGCTGGCCGGCTACCTGGAGGGACTGGAGCGGGCCGAGCAGTGGCTGGTGGCCGATCACGGCCGCTGGCCCGATCCCCAGCACCGCGCCACCGCCCTGCTGCGCGCCGATCCCGCCTGGCTGGCCGGCGCGCTCGCCGCCGCGGCGCCGGAACCGGCCCCGGCGGCCTGGCTGGCGGGGTTCAAGGCCGAGGAGGCGCGCGCGCTGGAGCTTGCCGCCGGGCGCGCCCCCGCCGAGGCGCGGCTGCTGGAGTCGCTCCTCGGCGCGCTGCCCGAGGACGCCACCCTGTTCGTGGGCAATTCGCTGCCGATTCGCGACCTGGACACCTTCTCCGGAAGCGGCGCGCGCCGCCTGCGCCTCCATGCCAACCGGGGCGCCAGCGGCATCGACGGCAACCTGTCCACCGCCCTGGGCCTGGCCGCGGCGGACCGGACCGGCCCGGTCACGGCGCTGGTGGGCGATCTCACCTGCTACCATGACCTCAACGCCCTCCACGGCGCCGCCGCCCTGGGCCTGCGGCTGCTGGTGGTGAACAACGGCGGAGGGGGGATCTTCCGCCAGCTGCCCCAGGCCGGCCTGCCGGAGTTCGAGGCGGCATGGCTTACCCCGGTCGGGCTCGATTTCCGCGCCGCCGCCACCCTGTTCGGGCTGCCCCACCACCGCATCGACGCCGGGGAGCCCGCCGCGCTGGCCGGCATCCTGTCCCGTCCGGGAGCCGCGCTGGTGGAGCTGGTGGTGGACGGCGCGGCCAGCCACGCCGCCCGGCGGGACTACCTTTCCGCCGTCGCCGGCGGCTGATTGCCCGGGCGACTTCCCACCCGACCCGATTCGACCATGGAACCGCACAGGAGCCCACCGTGGACTGGAACACCGTCGACACCCTGAATTTCGAGGACATCCTCTACCAGCAGGCCGAGGGTATCGCCCGCATCGCCATCAACCGGCCGGAGGTCCACAACGCCTTCCGCCCGGAGACGGTGCGCGAGCTGATCGACGCCTTCCACCACGCCCACCACGATCCCGGCGTCGGGGTCATCATCCTCACCGGCACCGGCGACCGCGCCTTCTGCTCCGGCGGCGACCAGCGCGTGCGCGGCGAGGAGGGCTACCGCGACGGCGGCGGCACCCAGCACCTCAACGTGCTCGACCTGCAGCGCCAGATCCGCACCCTGCCCAAGCCGGTGGTGGCCATGGTGGCCGGCTGGTGCATCGGCGGCGGGCACGTGCTGCACCTGGTCTGCGATCTCACCATCGCCGCGGACAACGCCCGCTTCGGCCAGACCGGGCCCAGGGTGGGCAGCTTCGACGCCGGCTACGGCGCCGGCCTGCTGGCCCGCACCGTCGGCCTCAAGAAGGCCAAGGAGATCTGGTTCCTGTGCCGCCAGTACGATGCCCGCGCGGCCCTCGACATGGGGCTGGTGAACACGGTGGTGCCGCTGGAGGAGCTGGAGGAGGAGACGCTGCGGTGGTGCCGGGACATGCTGGCCCTCTCGCCCATGGCGCTGCGCCTGATCAAGGCCGGCTTCAACGCCGACATCGACGGCCTGACCGGCATCCAGGAGCTCGCCGGGAACGCCACCGGCCTGTTCTACCAGACGCCGGAGGGACAGGAGGGGCGCAACGCCTTCCTCGAGAAGCGTTCGCCGGATTTCCGCCGCTTTCCGCGCCGGCCCTGACCCACGGCGGGCGGGCGGCCCCAATCGGCCGGGGCTCCAGGGAGGGCGCGATCCGAACCGTGCCCTGCAGCCGGACGCCGCGCCCACCCCGCCGAGAGAATGGAGATACGGAACAAAACCCGGCGAAAACACGACGATCGTCGCGTGTTCGCCCACGATCGCGACACATGCCACGCGCTCGCCCCGGTCGCGGGAAGCCCGCACGGCCACCAGCGGGGCCTCGGCATCACGGCCGGCGGCCTGCTGGAGACGCTCGCGGAGCGGCGGGCCCGACCGGGGCGCCCACGCCCGGGGCAGCGCACCGCGCAGCGCCCGCGCCCCCACCCGGACAGTCGCGAACCGGCCGCGAATGGGCGGCGGGGGGACCATCGCGGGCCATCCCGCGGTACACTACCGGGTCTCCCGGCCCCCGCCCGGGCCCGCGGCGTCGCGCCGGGGCCACCGGAAGCAACGGGGATGGAGTTGCCCGGACTCGAGCGACGGGAAGCGCTGCTGACACGGGAGGCGGCCTGCGCGCGCCCTCCGGTTACCGCCAGACGGATCTGGCGAGCCACTACGGCACGGAGGCCGGCAATCCCGAAGGGAACGACCGATACATGACACGCAACAAGGATGGGTGGCGCCTGCGGCGCTGGTTGCTCGCCGCCCGCCCCAAGACCCTGACCCTGGCCGCCACCCCGGTGGTCACCGGCACCGCGCTGGCCTGGGTGGACGCGGGCCTGTTCGCCTGGGGGCCGGCGCTCGCGGCCCTGCTCGCGGCGGTGCTGATCCAGGCGGGCACCAACCTCTACAACGACGCCGCCGACTTCGAGCGCGGCGCGGACACGCCCGATCGGATCGGCCCCCTGCGCGCCACCGCCGCGGGGTGGTTCAGCGCCGGCCAGGTCAAGCGGGCGGCCTGGCTCAGCTTCGGCG
>JAQVKR010000116.1 GCA_028694565.1 Gammaproteobacteria bacterium
GCAGGTAGGCCGGCGGCACGTAGAAGTCGTGCATCTTGGCGTATTCCACGTCGCCCATGCCCTGGTTGTTGCCGATGGTCAGGGTCAGGAAGGAGGCCAGCATGGCGCGGCCGTCCTTGATGTTGCGATCGAACAGATCCACCGGGTAGGCGATCTTCATCAACTCGCGGGCCGGATCGATCTCGTAGACCAGCGCATCCACGCCCTTGGTGAAATCGTCGGTGGTGCACACCTCCACGTTGGTGCCCGTGGAGCTCTCGGCGGCAAAATGGGCCGCGGTCGAGAGATATTCATAGCCAGCCTTCGGCTTCATGATGTACGCGCAAAGGACGTGCCGACCGCCGGCAATCAGATCCTCTTCCCTGAGCGACAGATCCGCGTAACGACTGGACTGATCCATATTCTCTACTCCCCTCGTAAAAAACCTGGTTGCATCCCGGGCGCACCGACCGTCGGCGCCGGGCATTTCCGCATGGAAACTGGGGTATAGGATATGAACCCAAGAAAGATAAGGGAATTAATATATTTTTATTGTAAGCATTATGCTTTATTTATACATCATTGGTTTCAGCGGCTTAGCGCGGGGTGGGGCAGGACGCGGGCCGGCATGGTCATCGGCACGGACAGCATCGATGCAAGCGCCCGCTCAAGGTCGGCGAGCACCGTGTACTCGATCACGCGGGCGTAACTGTGGCGACGCTGCAGCAAGCAGCGCACCGGATGATTCAGCCCGCCGGTGCGCCGGAACCCGCGCCACACCAGCAGAACCTCGCCACCGAGGCGCTCATCCAGGCAATGCCACTCCTGTCCCGCGAGCCGCATCCGGAACCCGCGTCCGCCCGGCAGGCGCAGGTTCAGCTCGGGGCCGTGCAGGCGCAGGGCCAGGCGCACCCGATTGTAGCAGGAGGCCTCGATCAACGCGGTCCTGGGCAGCTGCCCCGGCGAACCGGTACCGTCGCGGTACTTCATACTGCGTCCATCCCTCCGGCAAGTCCGGAAACAGCCTACGAATAGCGGCTCCGCTGGCCCCCACCCGGGCCGGCAGGAAGCGCGGATGCCGCGGACAACCCCGCCCGGGTCGTCATGGCGATCGGAGCGACCTGGGCCGGCGCCATTCCATCCCCCTTAATACTTGACCGACGAATTCAGTCTTTCAAGCCGGGAAGGTGCGCCTTCCTCCGCAACTCCGCGACGCGCGTTACAGATTGATCAACGATTTGTTCACCCCCCTTCGCGGCACGCCGGCGCCGAGGCGATGGTGAGGGCCAGGCCCGGCGCCCGGGCCCGCCTGAACTTCCCGGACATGAAGCGGGCAACCTCCGCTGAATCCGGTCAGGGGGCGGCCCGGAGGTGCCGCCCGGCGCCGACTCGGATATGCTTGCAGGCGGACCCGCACCGCACACCGAGAAGACCATGAAGACCCAGAACTACATAGGCATCGACAAGGACAAGAACAACGGCCTGACCACCGTGGGCAAGATCATCCGCGACGCCTGGGTATTCGGCCTGATCCCCGAAACCGAGACCTGCGCGGGCTGGAGCTACGGCCGCATCGAGCAGCTCTACGACCAGGTCAGCAAGGCCTGGGAACCCTACGGCCAGCTGGCCTCCAAGCTTCCCGACGACCTGCGCGAGCGCCATGCCCGCATCTACGCCACCGCCGTGCAGGGCGCCCGCGAGCAGGGCTGGAACCCGGAGCTGGACGACGAGGATTGATCGCGGGCGACCGGCGACCGGAATCACCGCAACGGCACCACGCGACGGCCCGCCACCGCGGCGCCGCCCTCACGCCGGCGCCGCAGGCAGGCCTCCACCGCGGCGGGCAGCTCGCTCATCAGCCGCCGCTGGGTCTCCCCGAGATCGGGGAAGTAGTAGACCACGGCGCAGGGAACGGGGGCGGCAAGGGACTCACGGTCCGCCGGCGGACGGAGCTGCCAGGCGATGCGGATGAGCCGCCCGCCCACGCCGTCCTGATGGGCATATCCCCCCTGGCTGTCCACGAAGATGAGCTCCCCGCGCTCCAGCACCGCCTGGTACTGCATGGAGCGGACGGGGATGAAGACGCAGCCCGATTCGCTGCGCCGGAGCAGGAGCTGCAGGGCATTGTAGAGAGGCGCCGGCAACGCGCTTTCCCGCCGCTCCACCGGCTGCGGGCGGAAGAAGGTCTCGCGGGTGAAGTACTCGGCCATGGGTCGGTGCGGTTTCCGGTGACGGGCTGCCGTTCGGCCATCGCCCGCCGGCTCAACCCGTGATCGCCGCGAACACCGCCGGCAGCCGCTCCGGCAGCCGCTCCACGTTGTCCACCACGGAGTAGTTGTTCTCGCCGAAGATCCGCGCCACGTAGCGGTCCGCATCCGGGTCCAGGGTCAGGCAGTAGGTGTAGATGCCCTGCCGGGCCAGATCCTCCACCGCCTTCTTGGTGTCGTGGCGCAGGTACTGCGGATCGCGCTCGTCGATGTCCGCCGGCTCCCCGTCGGTGACCAGCAGCACCAGGCGCTTGGTGGCGCTCTGCTGGCCGAGGTGCCGGCCGGCATGGCGCAGGGCCGCGCCCATGCGGGTGGACAACCCCCCCTGCATGCCGGCCATGCGCGACTTGGCCTCGTCGTCGTAGGGCTGCTCGAAGTCCTTGAAGCGGTAGTACTGGACGTCGTGGCGCCCGTCCGAGGCGAAGCCGTGCACCGCGAAGGCGTCGCCGATGGAGTCGATGGCCCAGGCCAGCAGCCCCGCGGACTCGCGGGTCAGATCCAGGATGGACGGCGCCTCGTCATAGCCCGGGTCGCCCTCCTCCACGCCGATCTTCTCGTTGGTGGACTGGGACAGGTCCATGAGCACCACGATGGCCAGATCGCGCACGTGCCGCGTGATGCGGATGTTGATGCGCGGGTCCGGCATGATGCCGCGGCGGATGTCGATCATGGCGCGCACCGCGGCGTTCAGATCCAGCTCCTCGCCTTCCTCGTAGCCGCGCCGGCGCACGATGCCCTGGGGCTGCAGGGCGTCGATCAGGCGGCGGATGCGCGAGGCGACGGGCTTGTGCTTGGTGAGGATCGCATCCATGACCTCCGGATCGCCCTTGGGCTGGCGCCGCTCGATGACCGTGGCCCATTCCGGGCGGGCCAGCTGCACGTGGTAGTCCCATTCGTCGTAATGGTAGGGATCGGATACCGGCTCCTTGCCCCACATCTCGTTGTAGCTGACGCCCTCGTCCTCGTAGGGGAAGAACTCCGTGGCGCACACCCAGACTTCCTGGGCGTCGTCGCCGGCCAGCTCGCAGTCCACCTCGTTGGCCATCTCCACCGCGGAGACGTACTTGCGCACCTGCTGCCGGGAGGCGGGCATGTACTCCGTGCCCTTTTCGACGAACAGGTTCTCGCTGAACGCCCAGAAGTAGCGGTTGTCGTCCCGGTAGGGGACGGGCCACTCGGACATCACGCGCACGCTGGGGATGCGGACGACCTGGGTCAGCCGGTTGTAGAAGTCCACCCCGGCCATCCAGGCCAGGCGCGGATCGTAGGGGTCCTGCTCCAGCCTGGCGCGGAACTCCGCCACCGCCTCGTTGATCATCTCCAGTCCGTCCCGGTAGTCCGGATCCAGGATGGCGCGGGTGGTGCGCATCATGATGTCCATGACCTCGTGCACCTGCGCCGGCTCGTCATCGCCGGCGGGTCCGGCGGCGAAGAAGGACAGCCACAGCTTGCGCAGGCCGGGGAACTCGGAGTAGGCCAGGTATTCCACCCGCGCGTCCTCGAACAGCTCGATGCAGCGCATCTGCGCCTGGGACAGCTGCTCGGCGGAGATGGGATCCCGCGTATAGACCATGTGCGCGGCGCAGTGGGCGGCGGCGGCCCGGTAGATCTCCATGCCGTCGATGCCGTGGTGGGGATCGAAGGCGTCCGGCACATGGATCTGGAACTCCTCGATGAAGGGCTTGAGGCCGCGCCGGGTCTCGTAGTCGCCGGCGGTCGGGCGCATGAAGAAGGGCCTCGCCCACAGGGCGCGCAGGTAGAAGTTCAGCTTGCGCTGGTTGTTCACGAACAGGGTGCCGCGGCGCTCCTTGCGCAGCACCGAGCGGGAGGATTCCGTCTTCAGGCCGAAGTAGGCCATCTGCCCGTCGAGATCGCGGGCATGGGCCTGGGCGCCCCACAGGGCCCAGCGCCGCAGCCCCCCGAGGGTGAGCTTGGCGAGCAGCTCGCCCAGGTTCTCCAGCATCGGCCGCAGGCCCCGCGGCGCCTTGCCGGCGAGCTGGTGGATCAGGCCGAGGTAACCGCGCAGCACCTCCGCGTCGCCCAGGCGCTGGGCCGCCAGCGGCAGGTTGGCCATCATCAGGGTCAGCACCGTGCCGGAGGTGTGCGAGGCGAGCTTCATCAGCGCCTCCACCACGTCGGGGATGACGTCCTCGCCCACCTCCTTGGCCACGCCGGGCATCTCGCCGATATAGGTGAGCACCAGGTCGCGTCCGCGGCCCAGCACGCACAGCGCGCGCATGCCCTCGAGATAGTTCTGCAGACCGCGCGGGGACATCACCCGGGCCGCCTCGTGATAGGAGGACTCCAGGGCCTCGCGATGCTCGTGGCCGGCCTCGAGCTCGAGGCAGTTGACGTAATCCGAGAAGTCGATGGTCATGGCTGTGTCACCGCCAAGGCGCCAAGGCGCCAAGATTAGTGAGTGAGAACGACCCGCCGGCTGCCGTTGCGCGGCAACTCCGCGTCGAAATTGGCTCGGCAGGCCCGGCTGAGGCCGTGTCGCCTTCAGGCAGGAGAGCCGTCGCGCCTTGCGAATCGGCGGCAAACCCGCCACCGGCGCAACTCAACCACCGTGACGCCGGCCAGCGGCGGGCGGGCCCGCCCACGCCCACCCGGCGCCTTGGCGGTGATCATCAGAAGTAGGTGCCGACCGCCGCGTCCAGGGTGTCGCGCATGTCCGGATCGTCGGTGAGCGGGCGCACCAGGGCCATGCGGCAGGCGGATTCGGGGTCGATGCCCTGGCCGATGAGCTGGGCGGCGTAGACCAGCAGGCGGGTGGACATGCCCTCGTCCAGGCCGTGGCCCTTGAGATTGCGGGAGCGCTGGGCCACCTGCACCAGCTTCTCCGCCACCGCCTTGTCCACGCGCCCCTCGTGGGCGACGATCTCGGTCTCGATCTCCGCGCTCGGATAGTCGAAGTCGAGCGCGCCGAAGCGCTGCTTGGTGGACTGCTTCAGATCCTTCATCAGGCTCTGGTAGCCGGGGTTGTAGGAGATGACGATCTGGAAGTCCGGATGGGCCTGCACCAGCTCGCCCTTCTTCTCCAGCGGCAGGTTGCGCCGGTGGTCGGTGAGCGGATGGATCACCACGGTGGTGTCCTGGCGCGCCTCCACCACCTCGTCCAGGTAGCAGATGGCGCCGATGCGGGCGGCCACCGTCAGCGGGCCGTCCTGCCACTTGGTGCCGTTGATGTCGAGCAGGAACCGTCCCACCAGATCGGAGGCGGTCATGTCCTCGTTGCAGGCCACGGTGATGAGCGGCTTGCCCAGCTTCCAGGCCATGTACTCCACGAAGCGCGACTTGCCGCAGCCGGTGGGGCCCTTGAGCATCACCGGCATGCGCGCGTCGTAGGCCGCCTCGTACATGGCCACCTCGTTCGCCACCGGGCGGTAGTAGGGCTGTTCCTGGATCAGGTACTGCTCGCGGTCGATTTGCTCGCTCATGTTCATTCGCTCCGGCGAGGAGTCAGGCGCCAGGCGCGGGTCGCGTTCGCGACGGGCGTGAGGGCTCCTCGCGCCCCACTCCCCACCCTTCACGTTCAAAAAAAAGCCCCTGCCCCGCCACGACGGAACAGGGGCTCCGGTTCAGCGCGCGGCGGCGGTCAGACGGCCTTGCCGCGGAAGACCACCATCTCGGCACCCTTGGACTGGGCGTAGTTGTCGAAGCCCACCAGGCGCACGTGGTTGTTGGGGTGGGCCTGGTGGCAGGCCTCCGCCTCGGCCAGGATCCGGTCCACGTCGGTCTCGCCGAACATGGGCAGCTTCCACATGTACCAGTAGTGGCTGAAGGCGTTCTGCGGCTCGGTGTGCTCGATGGCCGGGTTCCAGCCCTTGGAGATGATGTACTCCACCTGCTTGCGGATGCGCTCGGCATCCATTTCGGGCAGGTAGGAGAAGGTCTCGAACTTGCGGCTGCTGGTGTCGCCCAGGCTCGACTTGTAGTCCTGCATATCGCTCATTGCTGTAATCCTCGTAATCGTTCGAATTCGGTGCGTGAGTCGCCAGCCTCCAGTTCGTAGGATGGGCAAAGGCGCGTAGCGACGTGCCCATCAGGGGATGGCAGCGCCGCTTGACGGGCGCGCTGCGCGTTGCCCATCCTACGTTGCTGGCGGCTGACCGCTGGCTGCTTACTTGTGGGACACGTCGAGCTTGTCGACGGTGTCGAACTCGAACTTGATCTCCTTCCAGGTATCCATCGCGGCCTTCAGCTCGGGGCTGCTGGCGGCGGCGGCGGTCAGGATCTCCTTGCCCTCCTTCTCCAGCTGGCGGCCCTGGTTGCGGGCCTCGACGCAGGCCTCGAGCGCCACGCGGTTGGCCGCGGCGCCGGCCGCGTTGCCCCACGGGTGGCCCAGGGTGCCGCCGCCGAACTGCAGCACCGCGTCATCACCGAAGATGGTGACCAGCGCCGGCATGTGCCAGACGTGGATGCCGCCGGAGGCCACGGCGAAGGCGCCGGGCATGGAGCCCCAGTCCTGGTCGAAGAAGATGCCGCGGCTGCGATCCTCCTTGATGTAGGAGTCGCGCAGCAGGTCGATCCAGCCCAGGGTCGACTCGCGGTCGCCCTCGAGCTTGCCCACCACGGTGCCGGTGTGCAGGTGATCGCCGCCGGACAGGCGCAGGATCTTGGTCAGCACGCGGAAGTGGATGCCGTGGTTGGGGTTGCGGTCGAGCACCGCGTGCATGGCGCGGTGGATGTGGAGCAGCAGGCCGTTGTCCCGGCACCACTGGGCCAGGCCGGTGTTGGCGCAGAAGCCGCCGGTGATGTAGTCGTGCATGATGATGGGCGCGCCGATCTCCTTGGCGTACTCGGCCCGCTTGTACATCTCCTCCGGGGTGGGCGCGGTCACGTTCAGGTAGTGGCCCTTGCGCTCGCCGGTCTCCTGCTCCGCCTTGTGGATGGCGTCCATGACGAAGTCGAACCGCTGGCGCCAGCGCATGAACGGCTGGGAGTTGACGTTCTCGTCGTCCTTGGTGAAGTCCAGGCCGCCGCGCAGGCACTCGTAGACGGCGCGGCCGTAGTTCTTGGCCGACAGGCCCAGCTTGGGCTTGATGGTGCAGCCCAGCAGCGGACGGCCGTACTTGTTCATGATGTCGCGCTCCACCTGGATGCCGTGGGGCGGACCGTTGCAGGTCATCACGTAGGCGATGGGGAAGCGCACGTCCTCCAGGCGCAGGGCGCGCACGGCCTTGAAGCCGAACACGTTGCCCACCAGGGAGGTGAACACGTTCACCACCGAACCCTCTTCGAAGAGATCGATGGGGTAGGCGATGAAGGCGTAGAAGGCCTCGTCGTTGCCCGGCACATCCTCGATGGCGTAGGCGCGGCCCTTGTAGTAGTCGAGATCGGTGAGGAGGTCGGTCCACACGGTGGTCCAGGTGCCGGTGGAGGATTCCGCCGCCACGGCCGC
>JAQVKR010000117.1 GCA_028694565.1 Gammaproteobacteria bacterium
CGGCGCGACTGCTGGGAGCGACCCGGTGAGCGGCCGGCTGCTGCTCGCGCCCGCCCTCGCCGCGCTGGCGGCGTGGCTGTGGCTGGGCCTGGCGCAGGCGCCGGCCACCGTGGATCCGCCGGCCACCCGGATCGCCACGATCATCGATCCGCCGCGGCCCATCGCCCCCTTCGCCCTCACCCGGCCCGACGGCGATTCCTTCACCGCCGCCGACCTGCGCGGCCGCTGGACCCTGCTCACCTTCGGCTACGCCAGCTGCCCCGATGTCTGCCCGACCACCCTGGCCCTGCTCGATGGCGTCAGCCGCGCGCTGCCCGCGCCGGCGCCCCGGGTGACGTTCGTGTCGGTGGACCCGGAGCGGGACACCCCCCGGCGCCTGGGCGCCTTCGTGGCCGCCTTCAATCCCGGCTTTCTCGGCGTCACCGGCAACTCCGCCGCCATCGCCGGGCTGGCCGGCCAGCTGGGCATTCCCTACGCCCGGGTGGAGCTGCCCGGCAGCGCGCTCGGCTACGTGATGGATCACAGCGCGGCGGTGCTGCTGGTGGACCCCGACGGACGGCTGAGCGCGCTCTTCACCCAGCCCCTGGAGCCGACGGCCATGGCGGAGGATATCCGGCGCCTGGAACGGCGCTACCGGCCGCCGGTCAAAGACCATTGAACGCAACCGATGCCGCCCGAGGCGGCAAGGAGGTGTGACATGCCCCAAGTGATGACCCACAAGGACATCCCCCACGCCCTCCCGGCCGTGCGCGAGATCACCTACGATCACCCCTGGCGCTGGCTCGCCGCCGGCTGGTCCTACCTGCGCGCCAACCCGGGGCTGAGCCTGGGCTACGGCGCCGTGTTCGTGGTGGCGAGCTACCTCCTCACCTATGCGCTCGTCACCGGCGAGATGTTCTTCCTGGTGCCGGCGCTGGCGGCGGGCTTCTTCCTGGTGGCGCCCCTGCTCGGCATCGGGCTCTACGCCGCCAGCCGCAGCCATGAGCGGGGGGTGCCGGCCCGCTTCGGCCAGCTGGCCGAGGCCTGGCGCGGGAACCACATCCACCTCACCGCCATGGGACTGGCGCTGATGATCATGCTGCTGGTGTGGATGATGCTCGCCAACCTCATCTTCGCGCTGTTCTTCAGCGGCATCGTACCCACCTGGGAGAATTTCATTCCCGAGGTGTTCCTCTCCGGCAACAGCCCCCTGTTCCTGATCACCGGCATCGGCGGCGGCGCGATCATCGCCTTCTTCGTCTTCGCCATGGGCGCGATCTCGGTCCCCATGCTGATGGACCGCCGGGTGGATGTGATGACCGCCATCCAGACCAGCCTGCACGCGGTGCGGGTGAACCTGCTGCCCATGCTGCTGTGGGCGGTGCTCATCGTCCTGTTCGTGGGCGCCGGCCTGGCCACCTTCTACCTCGGCCTGCTGGTGGCCATGCCCCTGGTGGGCCACGCCTCCTGGCACGCCTACCGCGACCTGGTGGCGCCGGAGCGCTGATCCCCCCCCGGACCCGGGCTGCGCCCCGGGTCCGGGACGGCAACGGTCAGGAATATTCTCGATATTAATCAGTAATCAGCGCGCACCCCTCCGCGGTGCGCCCGACAGCCCGGGCAACTGTGGTCCCCGCCGGCCGGATGTGGGATAGTCGCTCCAGCATCCACCCGTCAAACCGGCAGGTCAGCGGTCATGAGTTCAGCGCGCATCACGGCACTCCGCCGCCTGGAGCTGTTCCAGAGCCTCCCGGAGAGCGGCCTTGCCCGGCTGACCCGCAACGCCATCACGCTCAACCTGCCCCGCGCGGCCGATCTGTTCGAACAGGGCGAGGAGCCGGAGTTTCTCCACGTGCTGCTGGACGGGGGCGTGCAGCTCCTCGGCGGGGCGACCGACGGCCGCGAAACGGTGGTGGAGGTGGTCCGGCCCGTGGACTGCTTCATTCTCGCCGCGGTGCTCAGCAGCGAACCCTACCTGATGACCGCGCGGACCCTGGAGCCGACGCGGGTGCTGCTCATTCCGGCCACGGAGCTGCGCCAGCAGCTGGCGGAGGATCCCCAGCTGGCGCTGACGCTGCTCGCCACCCTGTCCAAGCAGTACCGGGACATGGTCCGCAACATCAAGAACCTGAAGCTGCGCACCGCCGTGCAGCGGCTCGGCTGCTACCTCGTGAGCGAGTTCGGCAACGCCGCCGCCGGCACCGAGGTGCGCCTGCACGTGGACAAGAAGCTGCTCGCCTCCCATCTCGGGATGACGCCCGAAACCCTCTCCCGCGCCTTCAACGCCCTGCGCAGCCACGGCGCCACGGTCCACGGCGGCAGGGTCACCCTCACCGATCCGGCCGCCCTCCGCGCCCTCTGCCAGCCGGACAGCCTCATCGACATCCTCCACCCCGCCGGCGAAGCGCAATAGAAGCGGGAAACCGGGGCGAGGGCCGCCGCGGCGGAGCCCGGCACCTGACACCCGCCGGCAGACGGCCGATACTTGGGAGGAGGGAATCCCCGGCGGGGAACGCCCGTACAGCCGGCAAGAGCGAGGCGGCAGCGATGAATTCCGGCAACCTGCTGTGCATGATCAGCGCCCTGTTCCTGTTCCTGCTGGCGCTGGGCCTCATCGGGGCGGCGCTGCTGCTGGTGCTGTTCCTGCAGGACGTGCGCCAGACCGAGCACACCATCCGCCGCAACTATCCGGTGGTGGGCCGCCTGCGCTACCTGCTCGAGCGGCTCGGGGAGGCGCTGCGCCAGTATTTCTTCACCCTGGAGCGGGAAGAGCAGCCCTTCGACCGCGCGACCCGCAGCTGGGTCTACCGCATGTCGAAGAACCTCGGCGGCACCATCGGCTTCGGCTCCACCTACGATGTCCAGAAACCGGGCGCGCTGCTCTTCTGCAACGCCCCCTACCCCGTCCTCGAAGAGGAGCAGATCCCGGCCCCGTCGCTGGTCATCGGCCCCGACGCCGCACAGCCGTTCACCGCCCGCAGCATCTTCAACATCGCCGGCATGAGCTACGGGGCGCTCTCCGCCCCCGCGGTGCGGGCGCTCTCCCGCGGGGCCCGCGCCGCGGAGGTGTGGCTGAACACGGGAGAGGGCGGGCTGGCCCCCTACCACCTGGAGGGGGGCTGCGACCTCATCTTCCAGATCGGCACCGCCAAGTTCGGGGTGCACGACGCCGACGGCCGCCTCGACACCCGGCGCCTGCGGGAGGTGGCACAGCACGTGAGGGCCTTCGAGCTGAAGCTCGCCCAGGGCGCCAAGCCGGGCCGGGGCGGCGTCCTGCCGGGGGTGAAGGTGACCCCGGAGGTCGCGGCGCTGCGCGGCATCCCCGTGGGACAGAGCTGCTACAGCCCCAACCGCCACCCGGAAATCACCGACGACGACTCCCTACTGGACATGATCGCCCGGATCCGGGACGCCACCGGCCGCCCGGTGGGCATCAAGGTGGTGCTGGGCTGCGACACGGCCATCCGCAGCCTGTGCGAGACGATCCTGCGCCGCGGCGTGATCCATGCGCCCGACTTCATCACCCTCGACGGTGGTGACGGCGGCACAGGCGCCGCGCCCCAGGTGCTGATGGACCACATGGGGCTGCCCCTCGACGAGTCCCTGCCGATGCTGGTGGACGCACTGCACGAGGCCGGCCTGCGGGAACGCATCCGGGTCATCGCCTCGGGCAAGCTGGTGGACACGGCGCGGGTGGCCTGGGCGCTCTCGGTGGGGGCCGACTTCGCGGTGACGGGCCGGGGCTTCATGTTCGCCCTGGGCTGCATCCAGGCCATGCGCTGCCACCTGGGCACCTGCCCCACCGGCGTCACCAGCCACTCGCCGCGGCTGCAGAAGGGACTGGTGGTCGAGGAGAAGGCCGTCCGGGTGGCGAACTACGCCCGGGCGGTCAACGGCGGCATCGACGAGCTGGCCCACGCCTGCGGCCTGATCCATGCCCGCCAGTTCCGGCGCGACAACGTGCGCGTGGTGCAGAGCCCCGGCCGCAGCGTCCCCCTGGACGAGCTCTACCCCTACCCCCGGGCCGGCGCCCCCGCCGGGGGCTGAGCCCCCGCGCCGCGGGACGCCGGGGCTTTGCCCCGGCCACCATGGTGTGCGTATGATCCGCCCGCCCCCGACGGACGGAGATCCCAGCCCCATGCACCACCCCGACGCATCCTGCCCCCACATCTACACCGCCAGCGAGCACGACTTCAAGGCGAACGTCCTGGAGGCCTCCCGCCAGACCCCGGTGCTGGTGGACTTCTGGGCCGACTGGTGCGGACCCTGCACCGCCCTGACCCCGGTGCTGGAGAAGCTGGCGGCGGAGTATGACGGCCGCTTCCGGCTGGCCAAGGTGGAGGTGGACGAGGGCGAGAACATGCGCCTGGCCGGCCACTACCGCCTGCGCGGCTTCCCGACCGTGCTGCTGTTCCGGGACGGCGGTGAGGTGGCCCGCTTCGCCAGCGCCCGCCCCGCGCACTGGGTGCGGGAGTTCCTCGACGAGCATCTTTCGTGAATGGACAGCACACTTGATGGGCACGCTGCGCTTTGCCCATCCTACAAATCTGTTTCACCGCCAGGGCGCCAGGAGCGCCCAGGGCTGAAATAACCCAGGGACATAGCGATTCGCCATTTCACGAAACTTGGCGTTCCTGGCGCCTTGGCGGTGGATCGGGTGACGACAATCAGCCCCGCCGCGGCACCAGCCCGGTGAGGGCGAAGAGGAGTGCGGCGGCCACCACCACGGAGGGACCCGCGGGGGTGTCGAGGCGCAGCGAGCCGGCCAGGCCGCCGGCGACGGCGAGGCAGCCGGCCAGCGCGGCGAGCGCCGCCATGGCCTCGGGCGTGCGGGAGAAGCGCCGGGCGGCGGCGGCAGGGATGATGAGCAGCGAGGTGATGAGCAGGATGCCCACCACCTTCATGGCCAGCGCCACCACCACCGCCAGCAGCAGGGTGAGGGCCAGGCGCACGCGGACCACCGGCACGCCCTCCACCTGCGCCAGCTCCTCGTGCACGGTGATGGCCAGCAGCGGCCGCCACAGCAGCGCCAGCGCTCCCAGCACCACCAGCCCGCCGGCCCAGATGAGCGCCACGTCCCGCCAGCCCACCGCCAGGATGTCCCCGAACAGGAACCCCATCAGGTCCACCCGCAGGGTCTCCAGGAAGGCCAGCGTCACCAGCCCCAGGGACAGGGCGGTGTGGGCGAGGATGCCGAGCAGGGTGTCGCTGGCCAGGCGCTGCTGGCGCTGCAGCGCCAGCAGGATCAGGGCCACCGCGACGCAGGTGATCAGCACGCCGAGGTTGAGATCGATGGAGAGCAGGTAGGCGAGCGCCACCCCCAGCAGGGCCGAGTGGGCCAGGGTGTCGCCGAAGTAGGCCATGCGCCGCCACACCACGAAGGCGCCCAGCGGGCCGGCCACCAGCGCCACGCCCAGCCCCGCCAGCAGCGCCCGCAGCAGGAACTCATCCATGGCCGCGCTCCCGGCACGCCACCGTGTGCACGTGCCCGTCGACGCCGTGGACGTGATCATGGTGATGGGTGTAGACCGCCAGCGCCGCCGCCTCCCGGGGCCCGAACAGGCGCAGGTACTCGGGGTGCCGGCTGACCGACTCCGGGTGGCCGGAGCAGCAGACGTGGGTGTTCAGGCAGACCACGTGGTCGGTGGCCGCCATCACCAGGTGCAGATCATGGGAAACCATGAGCACGCCGCAGCCCCGGCGCGCGCGCAGCTCGCCGATGAGCCGGTAGAGCTCCGCCTGACCGGTCACGTCCACCCCCTGCACCGGCTCGTCCAGCACCAGCAGCTGCGGCCGGCGCAGCAGCGCCCGGGCCAGCATCACCCGCTGCAGCTCGCCCCCGGAGACCGACTGCAGCGGCGTGTCGATGACGTGCTCCGCCCCCACCTCGCGCAGCGCCGCGGTCAGGGCGGCGGCGTCGATGCCGCGCCCCGCCAGGCGCAGGAAGCGGCGCACCGTGAGCGGCAGCACCGGGTCCACCGCCAGGCGCTGGGGCATGTAGCCCACCCGCAGCCCGGGCCGGCGGGCGACGTGCCCGGCATCGGGCGCGATGAGCCCCAGCAGCACCCGCACCAGGGTGGACTTGCCGGCGCCGTTGGGCCCGATGAGGGTGACGATCTCCCCCTCGTTCACCACCAGCCCCACCCGGTCGAGCACGCGCCGCCCGGCGAAGCCGAGCACCACCTCCCGCGCCTCCAGCAGGGGGGCGCTCATTCGCCGTCCCCCTCCGCCGCCTGGCAGCGGGGACAGAGCCCCCGCACCTCCACCAGCGCCTGCTCCACCCGGAACCGGGTGTCGGCGGCCGAGGCGCTGATGCGCCGGTCCAGGGCGTGATCGTGCAGCTCCGCCACCCGGCCGCAGTGGCGGCAGATGAGGAACTGGCCGCAATGGGGCGCGCCGGGCTCGTTGCAGCCGATATAGGCGTTCAGGGAGGGCAGCCGGTGCACCAGCCGCTCCTGCACCAGGAAATCTAGCGCCCGGTAGACCGTGGGCGGGGCGGCGGAGCGGCCGTCGCGGCGGAGATCCTCCAGCACCGCGTAGGCGCCCACCGGACAGTGGCTGCGCCAGACCAGCTCCAGCACCCGCCTGCGCAGGGGCGTGAGCCGCAGACCGCGCTCCCGGCACAGCGACTCGGCGGAGGCGAGCGCCGCCTCGACGCAGGCATGGTGGTCGTGCCCCCCCGCCGGGAAGAGGCCGGATTTGCCGTCATCGGTCATGGAGCGTCTCCGGGAAGCCTGGTTGTTATATTGTAACATCCAACTTCGGGGGCGCGGCAGCGCAACGCCGGGCAATCCGGGCGCGGGGGAAGCCAATCCCCCGCTTGCCGTGATGAAACCCGGCGCCCGATTCCTGATAGAATTCCCGTTTCGCGGCAGCGGGCTTCCGCTGCCAGGGGTGAGCAGACAGGATTCCACCATGATCATCATCATGAAGACCTCGGCCGCCGAGCAGGAACGGCAGGCGGTCATCGACAAGATCCGCGAGCTGGGGCTCGAGTGCCATGTCTCCGTGGGCGTGGAGCGCACCATCATCGGCGTGGTGGGCGACGACCGCCACATCCACAAGGAGAAGCTGCGCGCCATGGGGGGGGTGGAGGACGTCATCCCGGTGCTCAAGCCCTACAAGATCGTCGCCCGGGACCACCATCCCGACGACACGGTCATCGACGTGAAGGGCATCCCCGTCGGCGGCCGGACGGTGCAGGTGATTGCCGGTCCCTGCTCGGTGGAGACCAGCGAGCAGATGAACACCGCCGCCCGCATGGTGCGCGAGTCCGGCTGCCGGCTGATGCGCGGCGGCGCCTACAAACCCCGCACCAGCCCCTACAGCTTCCAGGGCCACGGCGAGCGCGGCCTGGAGCTGCTGCGCGAGTCCGCCGACACCCAGAAGCTGCCGGTGGTGACCGAGCTGATGGACGTGCGCACCCTGGACAAGTTCCTGGAGTTGGGGGTGGAGGTCATCCAGATCGGCACCCGCAACATGCAGAATTTCGACCTGCTGAAGGAGGTGGGGCGCATCAACGTGCCCGTCATCCTCAAGCGCGGCTTCGCCTCCACCATCTCCGAGTGGCTGATGTCGGCGGAGTACATCGCCGCCGGCGGCAACCACAACATCATCTTCTGCGAGCGCGGCGTG
>JAQVKR010000118.1 GCA_028694565.1 Gammaproteobacteria bacterium
ACTCTGTTCGCCCTTTACCTGCTCTGGCTGCTGCTGCCGCCGGCCATCCGGTGGGCGTTCATCGATGCCGACTGGTCCGGCACCGGCCGCGAGGACTGCACCGGCGGCGGCGCCTGCTGGGTCTTCGTCCAGGTGCGCTTCTACCAGTTCATGTACGGCTTCTACCCCGAGGCCGAATCCTGGCGGGTGAATCTCGCCTTCGGACTGCTGATCGTCCTGACGATCCAGCTGTTCATCCGCGCCTTCCGCTGGAAGGGGTGGCTCAGCGCCTTCCTGCTGCTGGGCTACCCGGTGATCGCCTACTACCTGTTCCTCGGCGGCAGCTTCGGGCTGGAGCTGGTGGAGACGGACCAGTGGGGCGGGCTGCTGCTGACCCTGGTCCTGGCCGGCGTGGGCATCGTCGCCGCCCTGCCCATCGGCGTCGTGCTGGCGCTGGGACGGCGCTCCCAGATGCCCATCGTCAAGGCGCTCTCCATCGCCTTCATCGAGTTCTGGCGCGGCGTGCCGCTCATCACCGTGCTGTTCATGTCCTCGGTGATGCTGCCCCTGTTCCTTCCCGAGGGGGTGAACTTCGACAAGCTCCTGCGGGCGCTGATCGGCATCATCATGTTCCAGTCCGCCTACATGGCGGAGGTGGTGCGCGGCGGGCTGCAGGCCATTCCCAAGGGACAGTACGAAGCGGCCGCCGCCCTGGGGCTCGGCTACTGGCGCACGATGGCCCTGGTCGTCCTGCCCCAGGCGCTGAAGCTGGTGATCCCGGGCATCGTCAACACCTTCATCGCCCTGTTCAAGGACACGACGCTGGTGCTCATCATCGGGCTGTTCGACCTGCTGGCCATCATCCAGCTGGCCCTGGCCGATCCGAAATGGCTCGGTTTCTCGGTGGAGGGCTACGTCTTCACCGCCGCGGTGTTCTGGATCTTCTGCTTCAGCATGTCACGCTACAGCCAGGCGCTCGAGCGCCGCCTGCATACGGGCCACGCCCGCTGATCGCCTGTGGAGGAATCGCCCATGAACCAGCAAACGGCCCACGGCACCCCGGGCATGACGATCTCCGACGAGGTCATGATCGAGATGCGCCAGGTGCACAAGTGGTACGGCCAGTTCCACGTCCTCAAGGACATCAACCTGACCGTCAACAAGGGTGAGCGCATCGTCATCTGCGGCCCGTCGGGCTCCGGCAAGTCGACCCTGATCCGCTGCATCAATCGCCTGGAGGAGCACCAGACCGGCCAGATCATCGTCGACGGCGTGGAGTTGACCGGGGACATCAAGCACATCGAGAAGATCCGCCGCGAGGTGGGCATGGTCTTCCAGCAGTTCAACCTCTTTCCCCACCTGACGGTGCTGGAGAACTGCGCCCTGGCGCCGCTGTGGGTGCGCAGAATGCCGCGCCGGGACGCCGAGCACATCGCCATGCAGTACCTGGAGCGGGTGAAGATACCGGAGCAGGCCCACAAGTACCCGGGCCAGCTCTCCGGCGGTCAGCAGCAGCGCGTGGCCATCGCCCGCAGCCTGTGCATGAACCCCAAGATCATGCTCTTCGACGAGCCCACCTCGGCGCTCGATCCGGAGATGATCAAGGAGGTGCTGGACGTCATGATCGAGCTGGCCGAGAGCGGCATGACGATGATCTGCGTCACCCACGAGATGGGCTTCGCCAAGACCGTCGCCAACCGGGTCATCTTCATGGACGGGGGCGAGATCATCGAGCAGAACGCGCCCGAGGAGTTCTTCAACAATCCGCAGTCGGACCGCACCAAGCTGTTCCTGAGCCAGATCCTCGATCACTGAGGAGCGGTCGGCTCCGGCGCGGACTCAGCCCCCGCGCCGGGCGCGCAGGATGACGCTGGCGGACACGCCGGCGGACAACGCGAAGCCGGCGACCATCATCACCCACCCCATGGGCGCAGTGCCGTAGACCAGCACCGCGCCCAGGCCCACCAGCAGGGTGCCGATGGCGATGAGCACGTGATCGAGGGTGGTGAACCCCGGTTTCTTCTCTTTCTGCATGGCTCCTCCTCGATGTCGTTGTCGTCGGTGAGGGCGCACGGCCCGCCACTGCGGCGGCGAGGCGCGGCACCCTGCCGGAAGTAGTGAATCATAACAGGCCGGATGGGAAAAACATGGAAACCGGTGTGTGGCGAAGAATCTGGCGCCGGCTGGCGATGGAGAACCGTTTCGACAGCCGCGAGTGGGCCGGCGCCTTCGGCGACCTCGGCACCCTGATCCCCTTCGTGGTGGCCTACGTCACCCTGCTCGGGATGGACCCGGTGGGCATCCTGCTCGGGTTCGGAATCGCCCTGGTGGCCAACGGATTGCTGCGCCGGACCCCGTTCCCGGTCCAGCCCATGAAGGCCATCGGCGCGGCCGCCACCGCCCAGGCCGCCGGCGGAATGGCGTTCACGCCGGGGGCGGTCTACGCCGCCGGCCTCGTCACCGGATTCGTCTGGCTGCTGCTGGCCCTCACCGGCGTCGCCGAGCGCCTTGCCCGGCTCACGCCGAAGCCCGTGGTGGCCGGCATCGTGCTGGGGCTCGGCCTGGGCTTCATGGGCCGGGGAATCGAGCTCATGCTCGACACCTGGTGGCTGGCGCTGGCGGCGCTGGCCGCCAGCCTGCCGCTGCTCGACAGCCGGCGCCTGCCGGCCATGTTCGCGCTGCTGCTGATCGGCGGCACCGCCGCCCTCCTGCTCCAACCGGAGCTCGTGGGGCAACTGCTCGCGTTGCGCCCCGGGCTCCACCTGCCGGAGCCGGAGCTGGGCGCCATCACCCTCCAGGACCTGGCCAACGGCGCGCTGCTTCTCGCCCTGCCGCAGATTCCGCTGACCCTGGGCAACGCCCTCATCGCCGTGACCGACGAGAACAACCGCCTGTTCCCGGACCGCCCGGTCCGGCACCGCGGGGTGGCGCTGTCCACGGCGGCGATGAACCTGGCCGCCCCGCTGGTGGGCGGCGTGCCCATGTGCCACGGCGCGGGCGGCATGGCCGGCCACGTGCGCTTCGGAGCCCACACGGGGGGCGCCCCCATCATTCTAGGCAGCCTCCTGCTGCTGCTGGCGCTGTTTTTCGGCGACGCGGTGGTGTCCTTCATGGCCGCCTTCCCCGCCGCGGTCCTCGGCGTCATCCTGTTCCTGGCCGGAACCCAGCTGGCGCTGGGCGCCGGGCGCCTGGGCGGGGAGCGGGGCCCCCGCTTCGTGGCGCTGGTCACCACCGCCCTCGCCCTGTGGAACGTCGGCGCGGCGTTCGTCGCGGGCCTGGCCCTGCACGCCCTGATCAGCCGGGGTGTGATGAGGCCGTGAGGGGGGTTCAACGCAAAGGCGCGAAGACACGAAGACGCCAAGAACATCAGGAAATAAATGTATACGGCGAATCGGAGGGGGTAGCGTAGACCTTTATCCCTTCACCTTTGTCCCTTATCCCTTCGTGTCTTCGCGCCTTCGCGTCTTCGCGTCTTCGCGTTGAAAAGAACCTCACTCATCCAACAGCTCGCCGGCCACCCGGTGGAGGTAGAAGCAGCCCCGCAGCGCCATCAGGCCGGCGAGGAACGGCCAGGGGCTCCAGATCGACAGCCCCAGGATGAGCAGCGTGACGCCGCCGAACAGGGCCATGGCGATCAGCCACTGCAGGAGGAGCAGACCGATGCCCTCCAGCGGTTCGAGCCGGCGGGCCAGCCAGGTGGCGTCCGCCGCCAGGGTGGCCGGGGTGTGGTCGCGACGGGTCGGGTCGATCATGGATGCGGGGTCCGTTTATCCGAGTGTATTACTAAATTATTAGACCCCATACACGGTCCCCGTCAACCCGTGCCCGCTTCATCCCCGCCCGCCCGGGATGCCACCTCCGTGGCGAAGCGGTAGCGTCCGTCCAGCACCAGCTCCAGCCGATCGCCGGGAGCGAGGGGGCCGACCCCGGCGGGGGTGCCGGTCAGGACCACGTCGCCGGGCAGCAGGGTGAAATGGCGGCTGATGGTCGCCACCAGCTCGAACACCGGGCGCATCATCCGGCGGGTGGAGCCCTGCTGGCGCACCTCGCCGTTGATGCGCAGCTCCAGCCCGGCGGCGTCGGGCTCCAGCGCATCGGCGCCCACGAACGGCGAGATGGGGCAGCTGGCGTCGAAGGCCTTGGCCAGCTCCCAGGGCTGGCCGCGCTCCTTCAGGTACTGCTGCACGTCCCGGAGCGTCAGGTCCAGCGCGATAGCGTAGCCGGCCGCCGCCGCCCGCGCGGCCGCCGCGTCGGCCGCGCTGAGGCGCGCGCCGATGAGGACCGCCAGCTCCACCTCGTGGTGGCAGGCCCCCTGCCCGGCCGGCAGCGCCAGGGGACGCCGCAGGGGCGCCAGGGCGGTGCTCGGCTTCATGAACAGCACCGGCCGCTCGGGGACCGGATTGCCCAGCTCGCGGATGTGGTCCAGATAATTGCGGCCCACGCAGACCACCTTGCCCGCGGGCCAGGGGCACTCGCCGCCGTCGAGCCAGGTGTGGCGGTAGTCCTCCTCGTCGCCTGCCATGTCGCGTCCCCCGTGGATGGAATCAGCCGAAGCGGTTGGCCAGGATCAGCCCGCCCAGGACCAGCCCGCCGCCCACCAGCAGCGACAGGGTGACGGGTTCGCCGAGCAGCAGCCCCCCGGCGATCACGGCGCTGACCGGTAAGAAGTTGATGAACACCCCGGCCCGGGCGGGGCCGATGGTGCGCACCCCCTGGTAGAACCAGACGAAGCCGAGCACGGTGCCGAAGAAGGCCAGGTAGATCAGCGCAGCCCAGCCCGTGACGGAGAGACGCGCCAGCGCCGCGCCCAGGCCCTCGTGCCACGCCGGCGGCAGGAGCAGCGCGGTCCCGGCGATGCAGGAGTAGGAGACCGCCTCCAGGGCGCTCAGGCCCGACATGACCCGCTTGCCGAGCAGGGTGTAGGCGACCCAGCTGGCGACGCAGCCGAGGATCGCCAGCTCGCCGTAGCCCACCTCGCCCTGCGCCAGGGCGAGGGGATCGCCACGGGAGATGACGGTCACCGCCCCGGCCACGGAGAGGACGATGCCGATCCCCTTGGCGAGGTTGAGCCGTTCGCCGAACAGGAGCGCCGAGAACAGGGCGATGAAGATGGGGTTGCCGGCGATGATCACCGCCGCCCGCCCCGCCTCCACCGTGCGCAGCCCGGTGAAGAACAGCGCGTTGTAGGCGAATACCCCCGTGGCGCCCAGCAGCGCCACCGCGCCCCACTGGCGCGGGCTCAGCCGGCCGAAGCCGTTGCCCTGCCGCAGCAGCAGCCCCGTGAGCAGCAGGCTGGCCAGGAGGAAGCGGACGAAGGCGGCGGAAAAGGGCCCGATCTCGGCGGACACCAGCCGCCCGGCGACGAAGGTTCCGCCCCAGAAGACCGCCGCCAGGGTCAGCAGCCCGTAGGTGGACCAGGGCCTGGCGGCGGGCGCGATGCCGGCGGCGCTCACGGCGTCTGCCTGCAATGGCTCTCGCGGGTGAACAGCACCAGGACCAGGGACAGGGCGAGCCAGCCGAGCATCAGGGCGAAGCCGCCGCGGTAGGCCGCGAGATCATAGATCCGGACCCCCTCGCGCAGCTCGCCCCCCCAGGCCCGGTCGAGCATCCAGCCCACCCCCGGCTGCAGGAGCATCGGGCCCATCATCACCCCCATGTTGACCACCCCCGACACAGTCCCCGACAACCGGGCGGGCACCGACTCCTTGGCGAAGGCGAAGCCGATGATCATGTTGCCGGAGAGAAAGCCCGCCGCCACCAGCAGGGCGACCAGGCCCCACATCGGCAATCCGGGCACCAGCAGCGCCACCGCCCAGGCCGCCAGCATCCCGGCGCAGCCGATGACGTACAGCGGCCTGCGGTGCCCCAGGTGATCGGAGAGCCAGCCGAAGACCGGGCCGCCGACCGCCCAGGCCACCAGGAGCGCCGAGCACACCGCCGCCGCCGCCGTCCGGTCCAGGCCGTAGTGGGTGGTCAGGTAGGGCACGCCCCAGAGGCCGGCGAAGGCCAGCACGCTGCCCACGATGCCGCCCGGCACCAGGTAGAGCAGCCAGGTGTTGCGGTAGCCCAGCACCTCGCGGATGCCCGCCAGCACGCCGTTGCCCACGCGGGTGGCCGCGTCGGCGGCGCGGGCGGTCGGGGCATGGCTGGCGAAGCCGCGCTCCGAGGGGTCGTCGCGCACCAACCACCAGATGCCGGCGGCCACCGCCAGGGTGACGGCGGCGGAAACCCCCATCACCGGCCGCCAGCCGAAGGCGTCCACCAGCAGCCGCAGCGGCACCCCGGCGAAGACCGCGCCGATGATGCCGCAGAACAGCGCCATGCCGGAGGCCAGGGCGAACTGGCGCGGCGGCAGCCAGTGGCCGGCGAGCTTGAGCATGCCCACGAAGGCCACCGCCACGGAGCCGCCCACCAGGAGGCGCCCGGCACCGGCCCAGAGCAGGTTCGGGGCCAGGGCGAAGACCAGCGTCCCCGCGCCCGCCACGATGGCGCCCAGGGTCAGCAGGCGGCGGGGCCCCCAGTGGTCCGCGAGCAGCCCGGTGGGCACCTGCATGGCCACGTAGCTGTAGAAGTAGAACGCGGACAGGTTGCCGAGCGCCGCCGCGCCGAGGCCGAAGTCGGTCATCAGCTCGCCGGTGATGACCCCCGGCGCCACCCGCTGGTAGAAGCCGATCAGGTAAAGCGCGGCGCCCAGGCCCCAGACGGTCCAGGCGAGTCGCAGCGGCGGCGGATGGGCAGTTGACATGTGAGCTCCAGCCGGTTGCACGGGGGGCGGTTGGCGCCGGAAATATTGACAGGGCAACTATAACCGCACCGCGCTTTCCCGACTACCGCAGTGCGCCACTCCCACACCCGGCCCATGTGCTTATGCACAACGGGTTTGGTGACATCGCGCCGGAACGGGCAAATAGAGGGAACTCATGAGAAAGTATCGACAACAAACCTCTAACTTATTGTTTTTTCGTGTCAGAGCAGGACGGTTAATTTTTGAACATTCTGTTACCGGGTACGGGCTGACGTGGGTTGCGGTCGGGTTTCCATAAATCATCCACAAAGTTATCCACAGATTTTGTGGACAACTTTTCCGGCGGTGGCCGCCCATGACGGCCTGCTCCCCCCGCGGGTGCGCCCTGCCGGTCCGCGGCCGCAAGCCGCTCCTGCGGGTGGGGTTGTGCAATCGGGCCGGGCCGGTCCACGCCGGCGGCCGCTCCCCAGAAAATCGGGGCGGTGGCGGCGGCGCCGGCGAGGCGGCCGCACAGCCGCTCCGCCCGGCGCCGGTGCTCGGGCCTGCCTCCCTGCAGCTCCAGCAGCCGGCGCGCCCAGCGCAGCGCCGCGGTGAAATCGCGGGCCACGTGCTCGTGGTACTTGGCCAGCCGTTCCACGGCCTCGGGGTGGCCGGCCTCGGCGAGAGGCTGCCAGATGGCCAGCGCCTCCCGCCACTGCCCGCGGCGGCGATGGATCCGGGCCAGCAGCAGGAGCCCCTCCGCGTCCAGGGTCGCCCGCGCCCGCCCCAGCAGCGCGAGGGCCGCCGACTCCCGTCCCCCGGCACGATGGGCGCGGGCCACGGCGAGCGGACTGCCGCCCCACTCCCCCGGCGCCCTCCAGGCC
>JAQVKR010000119.1 GCA_028694565.1 Gammaproteobacteria bacterium
CTTCGGCTCGCTGCAGGTGGAGCTGGTCTCCCCGGACGCCCGCACGGTGCGCAACCGCGCCTTCATCGATCACTGGCGTGCCCTGGTGCGCCGGCCGGGCGGCCTCGAGACCTTCACCATCAGCGAGCGGGTCGGCGGCCCCCCCGGCAAGGACGTGGACATCCGCCTCACCGGCGCCGACCCCCTCACCCTGAAGGCCGCGGCCCAGGATCTGGTCTCCGCGCTGCAGGCGGTGGAAGGGGTGAGCGCCGTGGAGGACGACATGCCTTTCGGCGCCGAGCAGCTCGTCTACCGCCTCACTCCCGAGGCGCAGGCGGCCGGACTGACCGTCACCCAGGTGGGGCGCCAGCTGCGCGCCGCCTACGACGGCGAGCTGGTGCAGATCTTCCAGGATGCCGGCGAGGAGGTGGAAGTGCGGGTGGTGCTCCCGGACGCCGAGCGCGACAGCCTCTCCAGCCTCCAGCGCCTGCACGTGCGCACCCCCGCCGGCGAGCTGATGCCGCTGGCCTCGGCGGTGACCTTCGAGAGCCGCCGCGGGCTCGAGGTGCTGCGCCACGCCCAGGGCCGGCTGGCGGCGGAGATCACCGCCGACGTGGACCGCGAGGTGAACAACAGCAACCGCGTGCTGGCCGGGCTGGAAGAGGAGTTCCTGCCCGGTCTGGCCACCCGCTACGGCATCAGTTACTCCTTCGAGGGCCGCGCCGCCGACCAGGCCGAGACCCTGGGCGACATGAAGCGGGGGCTGATCTTCGCCCTGGCGCTCATCTACCTGGTGCTGGCGTGGGTGTTCGCCTCCTACGGCTGGCCGCTGGTGGTGATGATGGCCATCCCCTTCGGCCTGGTGGGCGCCCTGGCGGGGCACTGGCTGATGGGCATCGATCTCACCGTGCTCTCGCTGTTCGGCTTCTTCGGCCTGTCGGGAATCGTGGTCAACGACTCCATCATCCTGGTCACCTTCTTCAAGGAGCTGCGCGGCCGCGGCATGGCGGTGCGGGAGGCCCTCGTGGAGGCCGCCTGCCTGCGCCTGCGCGCCGTGCTGCTCACCTCGCTCACCACCATCGCCGGCCTGGCGCCGCTGCTGTTCGAGAGCTCCCTGCAGGCGCAGTTCCTGATCCCCATGGCCGTTTCCATCTCCTTCGGCCTCGCCTTCGCCACGGTCCTGGTGCTGCTGGTCATCCCCGCGCTGCTCTCGCTCCACGAAAGCGCCGCCGGGCATCTGCGACGCCTGCTCGGCCGCCCCGCCCCCGCCGGCGGCTGACCGGCATCCGGCCGGCGGCCAGGCCGGCCGGATGCCGGATTGCGAAACTTTTCTTGACTGATTTGGTCAACATTTGCAATCATCTAATCCGACTGTCCAGCTTTGTTATCCGATACAGCCACAACAAAAGGTGCCGACTATGAGACTGTCCACGCGAGGCCGATACGCCGTGACCGCCATGATGGACCTGGCTCTGCACAACCAAGTGGGGCCGGTGACCCTGGCGGACATCTCCACCTGCCAGGACATCTCGCTGTCCTACCTAGAACAGCTCTTCGCCAAGCTGCGCCAGGCCAACCTGGTGAATGGGGTGCGCGGACCCGGCGGCGTCTATCGCCTGGCCCGGCCGGCCACCGAGATCACCGTGGCCGACATCATCACCGCGGTGGACGAGCAGGTGGACGCCACCCGCTGCCAGGGCCGGGAGAACTGCCACGGCGGCAAGCGTTGCCTGACCCACGAGCTGTGGACCGATCTCAGCGAGCAAATCTTCCAGTTCCTGGACAACATCACCCTGGACCGCTTCACGGCACGGCCCGACATCCAGGAGCTGGCGAAGCGCCAGGACATCCTCCACCACCGGCCGCTGCCCAAGAGCTCCGCCGCCTGAGCGGCGCCGGCTCGCCGTCGGCGGGAAGCGAAGCGGCCGCGATATCGCGGCCGCTTCGGCGTGGGACCGGGATCACTTCTCCCGGAACTGGTCGTGGCAGCCCTTGCAGGCCTTCCCCACCTCCTTGAAGGCCGCCCCGACGGCGCCCATGTCGCCCCCCTCGGCGGCCGCCACCAACCCGTCGGCGCGCTCCGCCGCCGTCGCCGCCGCCTGATCGAACTCCGCCCGCCGGGACCAAATCTCGGCCTTGGCGTCGGTATCACCGAAGTCGGTGCCCTCCGGAAACATCTCCGCGGTCTTGTGGCTGATGGCGGCGATGGCCTGGGCATGGGGCAGCACCAGATCCAGGAATCCCACCTTGCCCTCCACCGTCCGCGCCATGGCGCCCATGTGGCCGCTGAGGGACTTCATGGCGTTGGTCCGGTACTTGATCATGGCGTCGGCATCCATCTCCTGCGCCCCCGCCACGGGCGCCATGGCCAACGCGGCCAACGCCGCCGCCACAGTCAGGTTGAGCAGATTCTTGCGCATCGGTCTTCTCCTTGATTGTCAGTGTTCTTCTCCGGTGCCACGGGCCTTCGGCCACCCGGCGGCGCGCAGCCGGCAAGCGACGGGCGGGCGGCAGCCCGCGCCGGCGGTCCCGCACGGGGAGCCGCCGAACGGGGCGGAGCCCATGGCCACTGGGGAATAGACCCCCGGGCGGGGGCCTTGGTTCAGCCGGAGCTGCGCGGGCCCGCCCGGCTGTCCGGCAACGGAGCGGGGGCGGGCCGGCGGGAGGCGGGACTCAGCGACGCTGCATGGTGGGGCTTTCCCACTTGCGGCTGAAGGGGAAGGGACAGCTCGGGCACAGGAACAGCTCCACCAGCCCGGCCAGCACGAGTATGACCCCCACCACGATGAGGAAATTGCCGCTGCCGTGGTAGAGCTCCTCGCTGGGGATGGGCAGCCAGGCGCCAATGTGCTCCTGGTACCAGCGGAAACCCTCGAAGCCGGAAACGACCACCCAGCGCCCGATGCCGATCAGCAGCGCCGCGCCGGAGAAATAGGAAAGCATCATCAACAGCTTGGGAAGCCTGCTTGTCATTTTTCATCCTCCATCCACCTGGATTCCATGGATATCACAGCCTCCCCGGCAAATCCACAGGAAAAATGCAAAAACAGGCTTTTTCGGCAACTACCGCGGTTATTTATTGAATGCTTATTTAGAAAACCGGAATATCTTCGAAATACCGATGTGCGGCAGGCGGTTGCATCATCTGCCCCACCCGCCGGACACCGGCGCGGCGGGCCGCTCCGGCCAGCGGAAAGCGGACAAAACCGGGCGTGTTCCGCCCATGCCCAGGCTGGACGCCCCTCCTCTCACAAGGACGCCGGCGGCGGATGCCGCTCCCCGAGGTGGACCGCCAGGAAGGCGGCGATGCGCGCCTCGCTCCAGTAGCGGGGACGCCAGGGAACCCGGGCGGTGACGAAGCCCACGTGGCCCCCGTGGGCGCTCAGCTCCAGCTCGGTGCAGGGGGACAACTCCCCCGCGGCGGGCACCACCGCGGGCGTCATGAAGGGATCGTCCAGGGCGTGGAGCAGCAGGGTGGGCACCCGGATGCCGGCCAGGTACTGGCGCGAGCTGGCGCGGCGGTAGTAGTCGTGCACGTCGCGGAAGCCGTGCAACGGGGCGGTCACCGCGTCGTCGAAGCGCCAGAAGTCGGTCAGCTCCGGCAGCAGGGCCGGGTCCACCACCCGGGCTTCCAGCCGCGCCAGCTTGAGGGCCAGGGAGCGGCGCAGGCTGCGCAGCAGGGCGTGCTGGTAGAGCCGCGAGAGCCCCCGGCCCATCCGCGTGGCCGCCTGGTCGAGCAGGAACGGAACCGAGACGGCCGCGGCGGCGGTGATCCCGGCGGCCCCGCTCCGCTCTCCCAGCCACTTCAGCAGGACATTGCCCCCCAGCGAGTAGCCCACCGCCGCCAGGGGCGCCCCGGGGTGGCGTTCGCGCAGCAGCCCCACCACCGCCTCCAGGTCACCGGTCTCGCCGGAGTGGTAACTGCGCGGCAGGCGGTTGGGCACGCCGCTGCAGCCGCGGAAGTGCATCACCACCGCCCGCCAGCCCCGGGCGACGACCGCCGCCGCCAGCCCGCGGGCATAGGGCGAGCCGGCGGATCCCTCCAGCCCGTGGAGTATCAGCACCAGGGGGCCGCCGCCCGCCCCGCACCAGTCCAGGTCGAGGAAGTCGCCGTCCGCCAGTTCCAGGCGCTCACGGACATAGGCCGGCCGCGGCGCGCGGCGCCGGAACAGCGTCGACCACAGGGTCTGCAGGTGGGGGTTCGCCAGCCACCAGGGCGGCCGGAAGTCGCTGGTCCGGATCACGGTCTCGGTGCTCGACAAGGGCAATGCACGGCGCAGGGAACGGGTGCCGGGAAGCGGCCGGCCGTGTAGTCTAGTGTACTGCGCTGCCGCGACATCATAACGACAAACGGATGGAGGTTCCCGTGTCCGACCGGGCCCGCGTGGCCGGCTACGCCGCCACCATTTTCCTCAGCTCGGCCTTCCTGCTGGTGCTCGAGATCGCCGCCGGGCGGCTCATCGCACCCTATGTGGGCGTCTCCCTCTATACCTGGACCTCCATCATCGGGGTGATCCTGGCCGGCCTCTCGCTCGGCAACTGGGGCGGCGGGGTATGGGCCGATCGCGGGGCCGGCCCGCGCGCCGCGGGCGCCACCCTCGTCGTCGGGGCGCTGGCCTGCCTCGCCATTCTCTGGCTGTTGACCCTGGTGGCCCCGGCGCTGCAGGCGAGCGGACTGAGCCTGCTCTCCGCCGGCTTCCTGCTGGTGCTGAGCCTGTTCTTCCTGCCCGCCATGCTGCTGGGCGTGGTCACGCCGCTGCTCACCACCCTCGCCCTGCGCCTGGACACCCGCACCGGCCACATCGTCGGGCTGATGCACGCCCTGGCGGCGCTCGGCAGCATTCTCGGCACCTTCGTCACCGGCTATTGGCTGGTGCAGTACCTGGGCACCCGCAACATCATCCTCGCCACCGCCGCCGGGCTGTTCCTGCTGGCCCTGCCGCTGCTGCGCGGCGCCCGCCTGCCCGCCGCCGCGGCGGCCCTGCTGGGCGCCGTCGCGCTGGGCGCCGCCACCCTCTCCCGCGACGGCTTCGCCGATCCCTGCGACCGGGAGAGCGCCTACTTCTGCCTGCGGGTGGTGGACAGCTCGGCGGAGGCCCCCTTCGGGGAGGCCCGCTCGCTCATTCTCGACCACCTCGTGCACGGCACCAACCACCGCCAGCGGCCCGGCGTGCTGCTGGCGCCCTACGTCCAGCTCATGGACGAACTGGTGCTGGAGCACTATCGCGGCGAACCGCCGGCGGGGCTGCGCTTCTTCTTCGCCGGCGGCGGCGCCTACACCCAGCCCCGCGCCGTGGGCGCCCTGTACCGGGCGCCGGAGGTGACGGTGGCGGAGCTGGACCCGGTGGTCACCGAGGTGGCCGAAGGGGCGCTGTTCGTGGATCCGTCGGCGATGGAGGTGCACCACGCCGACGCCCGGGCGGTGCTGGCGCGGCTGCCGGCGGACCGGCGCTTCGATGTCATCGTCACCGACGTCTTCCACGACATCTCCATTCCCTACCACCTGGTGACCCGGGAGTTCGCCCGGCAGGTGCGCGGCCATCTCGCCCCCGGCGGTCTCTACACCCTCAATATCGTCGATCGCTTTCCCGATCCGCTGCTGGTGAAAAGCCTGGCGAAGACCCTGGGCGAAGTCTTTCCCCGGGTCGACGTGTGGCTCGACCGGGTGCCGGAGGCCCCCACCCGGATGACCTACGTGATGGTGGCGGGCGAGCGGGACGACTGGCCGGACACCCTCCGCGCCCGGCGGGGCCTGCCGCGCAGCTGGCTGCGGGTCACCGCGCCGTTGCTGGCCACCGGCACCCCGCTGGCGGCGCTGCCCCTGCTCACCGACGACTACGTGCCGGTGGACCGCCTGGTGCAGAGCCTCTACTTCACCGGACTCGGGCTGTAGGCTTCCTAGACCCGGAGGGCACGGCGACGATGGATGGCCGGGTCGTCGGGCCTCCGGCCTCGGTGCCCGGACACGGCGGGGACGGGGCCATCGGGCGCACCCCCCCGGCGATCTCCGTGTCCCCCGCGGCTCAACCCTCCGCGGCTTGCTCGTCGGTCGCGAGCGCGAGGCGGTAGGTCACCTGGCCCGCCGACTTCTCCCGGTGCCAGTGCCAGCCGGGCGGCAGGGCCACCTCGCCCAGTTCCCGCTCCGCCTCCACGTAGACCCGCGCGCCCGGCGCCAGCCAGCCCGCGCCGGCCAGCAGCCGCAGGCACGGCGCCAGCAGTCCCTGGCCGAAGGGCGGGTCCAGGAACACCACGTCGTAGGGCTCGGCCGGGCCGCGCAGAAAGGCCAGCGCGTCGGCCGTTATCGCCCGGCCCTCCATCGCGCCCAGCGTCTGGAGATGCCCGGCGATGGCGGCCACCGCCCGCGGCGCGGCATCCACGAACACCACCGGCGCGGCCCCGCGGGACAGGGCCTCCAGCCCCAGCGCGCCGCTGCCGGCGAAGAGATCCAGGCAGCGGGCGCCCTCGATCACCGGCGCCAGCCAGTTGAACAGGGTCTCGCGCACCCGATCGGGCGTGGGACGCAGACCCGGGAGCGGCGCGAAGTGGAGCCGCCGTCCCCGGTGGCGGCCGCCGATGATGCGCAGGGTGCCGCTGCCGCCGGAGACCGGCCGGGAGCGGCGCGCCGGCCCCCGCCTATCCTTCACCGCCGCCTCCCACGGTCACGGTGACGAGCCGATCGGGGTGAACCCGGCGGGCGAAAGCCGCGCGCACCTGCGCGGCGGTCACCGCTTCCACGCGGTCGTTGAAGGTGTCGAGATAGTCCAGGGGCAGATGGTAGAAGCCGATGAGCGCCAGGTACTCGACGATGTTGGCGTTGCTGTCGATGCGCAGGGGAAAACCGCCGGTGATGTTGCGCTTCGCCGCCTCCAGCTCCGCCGCGGTGGGGCCCTCGGCGACGAACCGGTCCAGCACCGCGTTGAGCACCGTCAGGGCCTCGCCGGCCTGGTCGTTGCGGGTCTGCAGCCCCAGCAGGAACGGACCGCGGGCGCGCATGGGCACGAAGGCGCTGTAGACGCTGTAGGACAGGCCGCGGTCATCGCGCACCTCCCGGGTCAGGCGCGAGGTGAAGCCGCCGCCGCCGAGGATGTGGTTGCCCACGTAGAGGGGGAAGTAGTCGGGGTCCCGGCGATCGATGCCGGGCTGGCCCACGAGCACGTGGGTCTGGGCGGAGGGAAACGCCACCGTCACGCTGCGCGGGGCGGCGAGCCCCGCCACCGGCGGCAGCGGCGGCGCCGGTTCGCCCGCCGGCAGGCGGCCCGCCACCTGCTCGGCGATCGCCTCCGCCGCGCTCCGGTCCAGGTCGCCGACGATGGCCACCACGGCGTTGCGGGCCACGTAGAAGCGGCGCTGGAAGGCCACCACCTGCTCCCGGGTGAGGGCGTTCACGCTCTCCGGCGTGCCGAGGGTCGGCGCGGCGTAGGGATGTTCGCCGTAGACGGCCCGGTACCAGGCGTTGCGGGCCTGGGCGGCGGGATCCTGGCGCTCCTGCTCCAGGGCCACCAGCATCTGCTGCCGCACCCGCTCCAGGGCGGCGGCGGGGAAGTCGGGCTGCGCCAGCAGGGTGGCGAAGGTCTCCAGCGCCGGCGCCAGCAG
>JAQVKR010000120.1 GCA_028694565.1 Gammaproteobacteria bacterium
TCCTTCGCCGAGGGGGCTCGGCTCCTACGGGGCTCCCTCCGGGCGTAGGAGGCCAGCCCTCTGGCCGAAGGGGTCGGGGCCGCACCCATCCTTCGCCGAGGGGGCTCGGCTCCTACGGGGGGCTCCGCCCGGCGCAGGAGGCCAGCCCTCTGGCCGAAGGGGCCGGGGCGGCGCCATCCTTCGCCGAGGGGGCTCGGCTCCTACGGGGCTCCGCCCGGCGCAGGGGGCCGGCCCTCTGGCCAAAGGGGCCGGGGCGGCGCCATCCTTCGCCGAGGGGGCTCGGCTCCTACGGGGGGCTCCGCCCGGCGCAGGAGGCCAGCCCCCTGGCCGAAGGGCGGGTTGACTCGCTCTCAGAACGCCATCGCTTCCTGGACGATGCCGTCGAGAAGCTCTTCGAGCTCCGCCAGCACCTCGGTGGTGCCGCCACCGGCCACCTTCGCGAGGCGTTCGTAGCTGAGGTGCACGGTGTCGGGCGCGTCGGGCAGGACGTAGAGGGCGATGGCGTAGGGGCAGAAGATGATGTTGCCGGGATCGGCTTCCATCATCCTGCGGGACATGACGGCGCTGCAGAACTCGACGACCCCCGCCTGGAGATAGACCTGCCGGTCGGAACCCACGTCCTCGCCGGTGCGGGCGAGCATCTCGCCGATGTTGGAGTAGTGGCTGATGACCAGGCCGCGGCCGGTGATGGCGAGTTCGACGCCCTGCTTGACGTCCTCGAAGCTGCCCTGGGTGCTGTAGACGGCGCGGAAGTCGGGTTCGGCCAGCGCCAGGGCCGGGAAAAAGAGCGCCAGCGCGAGCCAGCGGTTGAGTGTTCTGCGCATGGTTGCATCTCCATCTGGTTTTGTACGGGCGTTTTCCGGTTATTTGACCACGCCCGGCCGACGCTGTCAGGCCCGGCCGCGGCTCTCGCCCCGCACCACGCCGCCGGCGATCAGATGGGCCGCGCGCAGGGGCTCGGGCAGCGCGCCGTGCAGCGCCAGCCGTTTGATGAGCCCGGCGGCGGTCTCCCGGTCGATGCCGGCGCGCTGGACGTGGACGCCGGCCAGGGGTTCGGGGGCGCCGGTGCGCTCGATGATGGCCCACTTCTCCGCTCCGCCCGGCACATGGCCCAGCAGCGCCGAGCGGACCGCGTCGAGGTCCGGCGCCTTGCGCATGACCGCCATGGCCGGGACTCCCAGCTCCCGGTTGAGCGCCTGCAGGTCCACCACGTTGAACCCGGCAAAGGCGATCCCCTGGGTCAGGATGCAGTGGAGGTGGGCGGCGAAGCGGGAGCCGGCGACGGCCCCGGCGAGCGCCCGGGTGGCATCGCCGCCGTCACGCCGGACGTAGGTGCTGATCACCCCTTCCAGGCGCGTATCGGCATACACCGCGCCCACCACCAGCACCGGCGCCCGCCGCTCCCGGGGAAAGGGCGCGTCGTCGAAGCCGATGACATGGGACAGGTGCATGGGGAAATTATGGCAGGCGGTGGCGGGGAGTGTTCCAGCCTCCGATCGCCGGAATCCGGGATGAGTCGCCGATTGTTAAAGCCCCATCGCCCCGGGGGCGAGCCTCCCACAGGCTTCGCTCCGGCCACCGGGGTGTGCAGATGAATCTGCACCTACGTAGAGGCGCACCCTCGCGGCGCTTGATTATGAATGGACAGGATTAACAGGATTGACGGGATTTTTCCCTCTGGGTTGGGGGGGCTGCGGGTGGATGGGGGTTCGTGGGCATTGGCCTGGGCCTCATCGCCCCGGGGGCGGGCCTCCCACAGGCTCCGCCCCGGCCGCCGGGGTGAGCAGATAAATCGGCACCTGCATGTAGGCGCGGCCTACCCTGGAACGGCGGTCAACCGATACACCCAGAAACCACCCTGCTGGTATACCAGTTCAAACTGCTCCAGGTGGATGGGGCCCACCCTGCTGAAGGGCAGCAGCTTGGCGATCAGCGTCCGCGCCGATTCCTCTTCGGTGAGGAAATAGACCCGGACCACCTCCGCGCCCCGGTTCTCCACCAGGTAATTGCCGTATCCCTCGCTCTGCAGCCAGTCCTTCACCCGCTGTATGAGTCCGTGCATGTCTCCCGTATTGGGGAAATCCCTGTAGCCCACGCCCAGGCGCCCGGGGTACAGCATGCCCAGCTTGTAGATGTCCGATACGTGCAGCACCAGCGTCACGGGATCGCCGCCGGTCAGTTGCAACAGGCGTTCGGCCGCCTCGTCCTCCCCGGCCAGCAGTGCCTCGGTGAATGCCGGGAAACCGGTGTCCCCCGCAGCGGGAGCGCGCCAGAATTTCTTCTCCAGCTCCGGGATCTCCCCGCCCCGGCTCTGCCAGTGTGACGGAATCAGCAAGGGCTGGAGCAGGGTTTCCCCGAACCGGTACTGCTGTCCGGTGTACGCCTCCAGCCGCTGCGAGACATCCCACCAGCCCAGCACGCCGGCGCTATCCGTCTCATGCGCGGCAAGCGCATCGGCCACCGCCCTCAGTTCGGTCGGAGCGATCGACGCGTACAGCAGGGGGGCGGCCACGCGGTTGTCCCAATGCAGCAGCACGGGGCGGCCGTCCGGGCCATCGGTCACGTAGGCCCTTGCCAGGGGTTCATCGATTCCCTCGGCCATGAGCCGGTAGCGGCTCACCGGCAGCGACCCGAGGGCCTCCGGCTTCAGCTCCGGGAAGTCCCCGGCCTCGCCCCGCGTGTCGAGCACGTAGCGGTAAAGGGGCGGGGCGGGCTGGACCAGCGTCCAGCCCAGCCACGCCAACAGGAACAGCCCTCCCGCCACCAGCAGCGTGCCGGTGAGCGGGAGGACCAGGGGGTTTGCCCTGCGCGGCAGGGCCGGGCTCGCGTATTGCACTAGCTTTCAAGCTCCCTGTTGCGGCGCCGCCAGCCCCACAGCGCCAGGCCGCCGAACAGCAGCATGCCGCCGCCGATGCCGCCCACCGAGGCCTGCTTCCCGGTGGAGTCCAGGTTCAGCAGGCTCTGCCCGGCACCGGCTTCGAGCTTGTCCACGCGCTCCTGCAGCGCGGCCATTTCACGCAGCCGGGTGTTCTCGTCCATGATGCGGGCGTAGTCGCCGATGAGCGGCGACCAGCCTTCCGTGTAGGTGTATCCGCCCGGACTGCCGTGGGACACGCCCTTGTAGAGCTTGATGAGGTCGTGTTCCCACATCTGGGCATGATCGCGCTCGATGGCGGTGGGGTTGTTCCCCTTGGCCCAGAACAGCTGGAAGAATCCGCCGGGGGCGTCCTTCATGGGCTCCGGCGGCGTCGGCCGGTTGGTCTTCTGACCCACCAGCAGGCCGTCCTCGTAGAGCTTGTCCAGCACCGCCTTGGCTTCCTGCTCCTTGGACAGGCCCTGCTTGATGCTGCCGTCGATGATGTCGAAGTAGGCCTTGGCGAACTTCTCCGAGTGGCAGGTGGTACAGGTCTTGATCCACGCCGCCTTGCGCTTCTGGAACCACTCGTGATCCAGGTTGTCGGCTATGGCGGGCGTGGGATTGAAGGCCCAGCGCACCTTGCGCACCACGTTGTGGCTGAACTTGCCCTCGTACTCCATGTGGCAGTACGCGCAGGTGGGCCCGGTCTGGCCGCCCTTGGCGATGGCGTCCTTCAGCGGCACGTCCCAGTTCCAGGAGTCGCCATGCGCCTTGAGCACCGTGCCGTGCTTCGACAGCAGGAACTGCTCGTATTCATTGTGATCCACACCGTTGTGGCAGGTGGCGCAGGCCTCCGGCTTGCGCGCCTCCGCCGCGGAGAACTGGTGGCGGGTGTGGCAGGTATCGCACTTCGGCGCATTGATATGGCACATGGTGCAGCCGGAGGCGATTTCGCGCTCCTCCATCGCCGCCCAGGTGGCCAGCTCCACGTTGGCCTGGTACCCCAGGGCGTGGGAGGGCCGCCCGGCGGGCCACTGGTCATGGGGCCAATTCATGGTGTCGCGCTCGGACTCGCGCTCGGCGAACTGCTGCAGGTGACAGGTTCCGCATATCTTCGCATCGGGCATGCGCAGATCCTTGTCGTGCTTGCCCTCCTTCGCGCCGATGCCGACATGGCAGTCGATGCAGCCCACCTGGGTGAGTTGCTCGTGCTGGCCCAGCTTGCCCAGCGAGCGCAGATTCTCCTCCGCCTTCTCCAGCAGCTCCTTTTTGTAGAAACGCGGATCCGAGGCGGGCAGGTTGCGGATCGCGGTCAGGTTCGAGTGGACGCTCTTGCGCCAGGCCGCCACGGCCCCCGGAGTTTCGTCCGAGTCCTCGTGGCAGGTGATGCAGCCGGCGCCGTCGGTGGTCTTGGTCACCGAGGTCGGCGGCTGGTAGAAAAGGGTGGGATTGAAGTACTGGTCGATGGCCAGCGGCTGCCACTTGTCGGCGTACTTGCCCTTGCCCGCGCCCTGCTTCGGATCCTCGTATCTCCGCACCAGCTTGTCATACAGCTCCTTCGGAGCCGCATGCTCCGACACGCCCAGCGCCTGGAATGTTTCGGCGGGAATATCGGCCACCGCGGGGGCCGAAAGCAGCGCCCCGCACAGCGCGGTCAACAGTGTGGACAGGATTCTGAATATCCTGATGCTCCCCATGACGCCCCCTCCTCGGCGAGTGACTCGCCTCATCTGGCATGCGCAATCGCGCGATGATGCAACGCCATTGGGGACCCCGTCCCCGGTCGGGTAAAGAACCAGTTCCAACCGCCGGGCTGGTACCAGGGCATTTTTCCCGTACGCAGGAATCGATTTTCCAACTAATTGATATTTATTGGCTCTGGCCCTATAGCCTTACTCCCGACTGGTATTACTCAAGGGAGCGATTCCATTCCTATAATGGGACCAAGGCGGTTCGGAAAGGCTGGGGGGCCTTCCACCATGCAACTCCCGTTCAACGTGGAGCACGGCGCGGCCCAATCGCTCCAGGACCAGATATTCCACCGGGTGCGGCGGCTCATCCTGGATGGACAGCTCAAGCCCGGGACCTCCATGCCGGCCACGCGCGAACTGTCCCGGCAGCTCGAGGTCTCGCGCAACACCGTGCTGCTCGCCTACGATCGGCTCATCGCGGAAGGCTACCTGGAGACCGAGCCGGCGGTGGGCACCTTCGTATCCGCCCACCTGCCGGAAGATTCACTCATGCTGCGGGAGCATCCGGCGCGGCTGCTCGATCGGCACGCCCGGGCCCTGCGCCACCGGACCATCCTGTTCCACGGCCAGCCGCACGGCGTATACACGCCACCTGGACAGCGCGCGTCCATCGACTTCAAGGTGGGACGCCCCGATCCGAACTCATTTCCGGCCAGGCTCTGGCAGCGCCTGCTGATGAAGAAGCTGGAGGAAGCCGGGAAGAATCTCACCGAGTACAGCGATCCCGCGGGGCTGGGGGAGCTGCGCAAGGCCATCGCCGAGCATCTCGGACCCGCCCGCGGAATTGCCACCACCCCCGAGCAGGTCCTGGTGGTCGCCGGTTGCCAGGAGGCCCTGGACATCGTCGCGCGGTTGTTCGTGACCAAAGGCACCCAGGTGGTCACGGAATGCCCCTGCTACCAGGGCGCGGCCTTCCTGTTCGAGAGCTACGGCGCGGGCCTCCATCCGATACCGGTGGACGACCAGGGCATCCAGGTCGACCGCCTGCCCGAGGGCCCGGCCACCCTCGCCTACCTCACCCCCTCGCACCAGTACCCGATGGGCGCCACGCTGTCCCTGGAGCGCCGCCTGCGACTGCTGGAGTGGGCGGCCGGAACCGGCGCCTACCTCATCGAGGACGATTACGACAGCGACTTCCGCCATCACGGGTCACCGCTCACCGCGCTGAAGGGCCTGGATCGCTACGATTCGGTCATCTACCTGGGGACATTCTCCAAGTCCATCGGAGCGAGCCTGCGGCTGGGCTACATGGTTCTCCCCAGACCGCTGGTGAAGCCCGCCACCGACGTCAAGACGCTGCTCAACAACGGCCAACCCTGGCTTGAACAGGCCGTGGTGGCGGAGTTCATGAGCGGCGGCGGATTCGGCAACCACCTGCGGCGGATACGCCGCGTCTACCTGTTGCGCCGGGATTGCCTGGTAAGCGCCTTGAGGCGGCATTTCGGCGAGGTGCGGATTTCCGGCCTGGAGGGAGGCATGCACATCGTCTGGCACCTCCCCGACGGCTTTCCCCCCGCCGCGGAAGTGGAGCGCCGGGTGCGGGATGCGGGCGTGGCCGTCTACACCCTCCACGGCGGCGCGGCCTACTGCCAGCCAGGGGAGGAAGCGGCCCGGCGCGCCATCATGCTGGGGTATTCCTCTCTCACGGAGCGTGAGATCAAGGAGGGCGTGGCCCGGATTGCCGCGGTGCTGGGAAATGAAGCGCGGGGCGGCGCCTGAGCGGCCGCCAGTGCCCCGGGCGCCATCAGACCAGGCGCGCGTTGATCACCTCGACCGTCCCGACGCCGGTCCCCAGCATGCGCAAGGCCTGGCGCACGGCGAGGCGGTCCATGCCACCGGCTTCGGGATCGCGATGAATCATGCTGAGCCGCAGTTCGACGCGCAGGGTGTCGGGGGTGTAGTGGCGGGCAAGGTCGACCAGCGCGTTGGGCCGGCCGGGGCGGACGGCGGGCATGCTGAAGGCCTGGGGAGTGACGCTCTCCATGGCCACGGTGGAAAAGACCCCACGCAGGCGGCGGGTGATTTCGCTGCGGGCATACTGCCCGGAAAACCAGGCGATGTCGTCGGCGGCCTGGATCAGCTCCGGGTCGATGCCGCCCTGGCGGCGGAAGAAGTCGAGTGCCGGGTAGTAGCCCAGGCGGTTGGCGCGGGCGTACGCGTCCACCTGCCGGGCCAGCTCGCCCCCGACCACTTCGGGCGACGCGGCCAGATGCTGGGCGTAGACCGCCGCGGGCACCGTCAGCTGCAGGATGAGGGCGACCCGGGCGATGTGAATCTGCGTCACGGCCTAGGAGCCTGTCGGACCGGCGGCTGAACCACCGCGCCGGCGGGACGGCGGCCCGCATGGGGTCGACCCTTCGTTACACAAGCCCACCGCGCACCTCGAAACCGGTCCCACCTGTCCCCGCCCTCCCGCTCGGCTCACCGCAATCGCCCAAGTCCGCCAGGCACCTAAGCGCGTCCGCGCAGCACCCGGATGCAGTCCAGGACGGGACCGGTCACCGGTTCCAGCTTGCGCCGCATGAGTGAGCCGATGGCGTCGGTGCCGGCGAAGACGGAGCGCAGCACCGGCTCGCCCAGGCGCGCCAGCACCAGCAGCGCCTCCAGCTCCGCCTCCAGGCCCGGCAGGGCGGCGCGGAATTCGGCCAGGCCCGCGGGCCAGCCCTCCGGCCCCGGGTCCGCACGGCCGCCGGCCAGGGCGGCGGCGGTCTGCGCCAGGGCATCCATGTCCCCGCCCGCTGGCCGCGCCGGCGCGATGGATTCGAGGTAGCCCGCGATGGCCTTGAACAGCCCCAGCACCACCTCCTGGTTGGGCGGCTTGCGGATCACCGTCTCGGCCGTGTCGAGAAAGGTCTGGCCGGGGCCGCTGAAAACCCGTTGCAGGGCGGCGGCATAGGGATTCCCCACCGCGGCCAGCGACTCCAGGGCGGCAGCCTCGCCCCCCGGGTCCCGCGGCGGC